>NZ_CP038016.1 GCF_004367585.1 Paenisporosarcina antarctica | reverse complement strand
TTGTGTGGTCCATTTAATTGGATCAGAGATACTGGTTTGTTGGCTTATGTACGCCAAAATATCGGTTTCCCACTCCTCATAATGACTCCGTTTTCGGTCTATTCTCGCTTTCTTAAATTTGTGCCACCCGTTGCTACGGGTTTGAATTGATACGGCTTTCCCACTCCCCCACTCTTCGAGTAGTTGTTGAATGTACGATGAATGAGCCCCTTTAAATCGCCCTTTATAGGCACTTTTTAGAATTTTTTTTACTTCTGCATGTTTTAATGGCGCGTGTAACGATGAATTCACTTGATCTAACACGTTATACGTTTCAGATTCTTCTTTCCCTGCACTGTAACAAGCAAGTGCCAAGGTAAATAATAGATTGTCACGACCAATTTGCCCTTGTTGCCCCTTTACCTGTTTCGCAGCTAATAGTTCCTGAAACCACTCTTCTTGTGTGACGTCATGAATCGCTTTATGATCATGGACGACAAACAAACCGCGTCCATAATTATCGTCTTGTCTTCTGGACCATTCGATTAAATGGCCAAAATCAAACGTCATCTCTTTTGAAAACCAGCGAATGTTCTCTTCTTTAGGTATACGGAAAAAACCAAAGTCATTACACGAGAGGTCGACTCCAGTTAAAACCTTTGATAGGCTACCTTTAATATTCTCTGAAATACGTTTGGCCACTTTGAGACCCCGGAATTCATTTTTACTCGATATGAAAAGAGGCTTGTCCAACACAAAATACACCTGGAATCCTTTCGGGGTTTCTAAGATGAGTGTAGGAACGCCGATACTTTGATCAAGTGCTGCCGTCAAAATCTCTGTATACGGTTGTTTTTTGGAATCGATATCAACAACAAAGGTATTGATTTGTTGTAAATTCGTTTCTACATGTCCTTTTATGTAAGTTCGTCGTTGGTTTGTATACGTTCCGTAGTTAAAAACATTAGGCGTCCAATGCGAAACCCTTTGATAGTCCTCTAATAGAGTCTCTTTTGAAGAAATAATATATCCTTTGACACCGTGTGAAGTGGATAGATCCTCCTTCACACGGGTGACGAACAAAGACCCTTTTTTATGGTCTTCGTCTCTTTTAGTAGTTTTTATTAGTTGAGGAAGAGCAGCTGCGGATCCTATTCTTTTGTATGTATAAATTCCTTCATGCAGAACCATATCGAAAATATGCTGAATCTCTTGCATCTCGCTCCCCCTCTCTAACACTAATATTTACAAAACTACGATACTTGCAAGTTACTATCTATCAACTTATAACAAGTAGAATAGTCTGTATATAGCGTCTGATTAGGGTTTTCATGCTCCAGAAAGTAGAAATTCCCCCTTTTCCACTTACGTTAGAATGAAAGGCATCCTCGCAGAAGTAGGAATTTACTCTTTTCCACTTACGTTAGAATGAAAGGCATTCCCACATAAGTAGTAATTTACTCTTTTCCACTTACGTTAGAATGAAAGGCATTCCCACATAAGTAGTAATTTACTCTTTTCCACTTATGTTAGAATGAAAGGCATCCTCGCAGAATTAGGAATTTCCCTTTTTCCACTTACGTTAGAATGAAAAATACCTTCACAGAAGTAGGAATTTCCACTTTTCCACCTACGTTAGAATTAAATATATTTTGGAATAATATGAGTTGAAAAAGTCCTTGCTTAGCCTACACTTATACCTCAATTTTTTTATAATTTAATCTCACACAAGTGGAAATTTCCCCTTCCGTTATTATTAAATCCATTATAGCATAGGTAGAAATTTTTTATTTTCTAGTTACATTAGAATAAACACCATTATCGCGCAGGTGGAAATTCCCCTTTTTCCACTCACGTTAGAATAAACACCATTATCACGCAGGTGGAAATTCTCCTTTTTCCACTTACGTTAGAATGAGCACCATTATCGCGCAGGTGGAAATTCCCTCTTTTCCACTTACGTTAGAATGAACACCATTATCGCGCAGGTGGAAATTCCCCCTTTTCTACCTATGTAAATATAGATAGGGAAATATTACATTTACATTACATTTGTATTACATTCTATTTTTTTACTTAACAAACATTTACTTGTGATATTATTAGTTATATGCAAAGGTAGAAGTTCGTTAGGTAGAAGTTTGTGTTTTGGAAAACATTACAAAGAGGAGGGATTCGATGAGCGCAAAAACCATCGTAGTAGGTAACTTTAAAGGTGGAGTAGGAAAAACAAAGGTATCTGTAATGACTAGCTGGGAATATTCAACCGTTTACAATAAGAAAGTATTATTAATCGATATGGATCCACAGGGAAACGCCAGTACAATGATAGCTCGTTCTGCAGGTATTCAAACAATCGATAAAACAATCTTTGACGGATTCAAAAGTGGAGACCTTAGCAGTGTAGTCATGAAGGTAACAGAAAATTTGGATTTGATTCCTGCTGCTGTCTCTTTCAAGAACTTCTCTAAGTTCCTATACTCAGAATTTAAAGAAGACATAGATCAGATTTCATATATGAAGAAACTACTCGAACCTTTGAAAAAAGATTATGACTACATATTCATAGATGTTCCACCAACTATTAGTGACTATTCCGATAATGCCATGATGGCAGCCGACTACGTATTGATTATTTTGCAGGCACAAGAATTATCATTAGAAGGTGCTGAAACATATGTATCATATCTTCAATTCATCACCGATGAATATAATGCAGATATCCAAGTTCTGGGTGTACTTCCTGTACTACTCCGTGCAGGTGGTAGAGTAGACCAAATTACAGTAGAAAGAGCAATCGAACTGTTTGGAGAAGATAACGTCTTCAAGAATGTTATTAAGCACCTTGAACGCTTGAAAGCATGGGATATAACAGGAATCAAAAATGTAGATCACCACGATAAGAAAGCACATCAAATTTTTATCGATGTCGTAGATGAAATAGAAGAAAAGTTAGCACACTTCGAAGAGGTGGGAAGACATGAGTGAACAAACAAAAAAGGGCCCACTCATTCAAAAAAAACAGAAAACAAATACACTGGCACGTCCAAAACCTGTTCTAGTGACAGCCAACGACGACTTTAAGTTTACAAAAGAGGAACCTAAGTCAGAAACAGCTGTCCAAGTGCCTATCAAAGAGAAAGAAAAAAACGTAATTGCACCGGAGTTAAAAACGAATATAGTAGAACCGGAAAGAAAGAAAGATGTTCCACTTAAAAGGGTCTCTGTTGTTGGAAAAAATAACAGTGTGAAATCTATTAAACTACCTCATGATCTTCATACCAAAATTGGGATTTTGGGCAAATTTACAGATGAAAATAAAACCTATGCAATCATCTCTCAACTAGTCGATTATTATGTGGAAAACGAATTGACTGACCGTCAGCAAAGACAGTTCAAATCGATGAACGAATTTTTCCATGATACAAAAGAATAAATTAGTACAAACCGGTATTGAGCCTATAATAACTCGATACTGGTTTTTTCAATTTGTGAATCATATAGGTCAACTGGGTATGCATACAGTCGATGTCATATAGGCTCAATTGTTGCCACTTTTTTCTCATTGATCACTTGTTTCCAATTCCCCGTTCGGATATAACTTTCTCTTATAATATGAAAGTACCCATTTGCTTAAAAAATAAATACTGCAATTACTAAAATTAATAGAAATATTTTCAGAAGAAAAGAAACACCTGCTTGTCTTTTTTCTTCTTCAACTTCTGCTTTATCAACCTTTTTCCTATAATCTTTCCATGCAGAAAAAAGGCTAAATACAATTGCTAAAACTATAAGTATCCTCCAAAAGTCCAAATTAAGAATCCCCACTCCCCTATTCAACTCTACTGCCATTTGTTAATTTTTTTTATACTCTTATTCAAGTAAACGGCTGCACTAGTTTTCTAAGAAAAAAACTTTACTCTTATATTGAAGTAAAGTTTCAGTTTGTTGAATTAGTTTTTATTTTAATAAACTTTTTATAAAAAATTAGTGTTGCATTGGCATTTAATTTTTTGCTAACTCCTGTTTTGATATAACCCAATTTTTCATATAAATAACAGTTTCGTTCTTCCTCTAATATTGTAGCTAATTCCCAAGAAATCGCTTGAGGAAACATGTCTTCAATTAGATTAATCGTCTTCTGAGCTATTCCTTTCCCTTGATAAGCAGGAATTATCGACATAGGGCTTATCCAAAATTGTACATCTTCTTTCCATACAACACAGATGGTACCTACAAGGCTGTTACCATATACAATTTTATAAAGCCCACCACTAAATTTATTTATTCTCTTAATCACATCTTCAATGGTTTCATTTGCTGGATTTGTATCGTAATCTTTATATTTTTCCAATAAAGGCATAAAAGCCTTAACTTGAATATCAAAGTTATATTTAGCATCATTATTTGTTGCTTTAATTAACCTAATATCCTACCTCTTACCCACCCTTTCACAAAAAGATATGCCACAATGCACTTTAATCTCTTTCATTTTCGACTCCCTTCCGGCTATACCACACAGCAATCACTTTAAACCGGAATTTACTATTATACGATGTATATGTGGTCTACATGTGAAAGGCATTTATAGATATAAGTAGTTCATAAGTGATGAATTACAGTTGAATGCCCAACAAAATAGAGGTTTCACTTTTGATCTACAAATGACAGAAACAGGGTTTACATCTGTGGTTAGTCAGTTACATGGCCAAACGTATTTCTCTTTAATCAACTACCAATATTTGATTATTATATCTATGGTAAGTTAAAGTTATTGGTTGATCTTGTATAAATAAATGAGCTTGGCTGTCTATTTTTACTAAAGCACCCGTTAGTTGAATAAGTCGAAGAAGTTTGTAGCCCGTAAATTACGAGAAAAAATATAAAATAAAGGATACCATTATTGTTAACGGTATCCTTTATAAAAATTAAATTTTTACTTCGCTCATTAAAGCGTGTGTATTTCCTTCTGTGTCTTTAAAGAAAGTCATCCATGTTTCTGTTTGATTCATTTTTGCTACGACGTGTGGTTGGTCGATAAAGGAAACTCCTTTTTTAATCAATTCTTCATATGTATCTTTAATATTTTCAACTTGGAAATATATAACGGAACTTGAATTGGCGAATTCATCTTTTTCTGGAATAGTAAGTAAGAGCCTTTGCCCATTACATTCAAAGAATGCCATACTGTCTGTGCTAAAAAGTAGGGGTAGTCCTAATGCTTCTTTATAAAAAGCAATTGCATTTTCTACGTTTTTTATCGGAACTCCGATTTGTCCAATTTTTTGAATCAAGTTTGTTTCCATAACTAATTCCTCCATTCATTTTGTCTTCTTTTTCATATTAAACATTTCGTTTGATTATTTCTTATCCAAAATCACTTTTTATTCCGAAATTGAAGAGGAGAAATTCCAACATGTTGTTTAAACATTTTAGAAAAGGAAGCAGGATTACTGAATCCAAGCTCATATGTTATATCCGTTATGTTAAATTCTATTTTAGACAAAAGTTGTTTTGATTTTAATATTCTAAATTCCGAAATGTGTTCATGGGGTGTTTTACCATATATCCGTGAATAATTCCTTAGTAGATGATTTGGCGATAAGCAAGCAACTTGAGCTATGTCTTGCAACTTTATTGGGTGATTATAAAAAGCTCTTATATAATCATGAGCTATACTTATTCTTCTGTATAATTCCTCACGTGTTGATCTTTTGATGGCAAGTATTGATTCAGCTTCTTGCAAAGTATTGATATGTTCAAACAACATAGTTTGCATTAACTTAAAAAATTGCTCGTCTAACCAAAGTGGATCATTTTCAAAAAAAGTTATATTATCTTTAATTGTCTTAATTTGAGAAGAGAGAATTAAATCTGTGTTATAGGTTTTTTCAAAAAAACCAATTGAATCAATTTCTTTAAAAGGATCAGAAAGAAGTATCATAGTAGATTCATTTATATTACGAAAAACTTCTTCAGCAAGCCCTTCTTTAAAAAAAATACAAAATGATTCAATAACGTTATCTTCGTCAATTGATATTGTATAAGGACCTTTGTTAAGAAGTAGATATCTATTTTCCTCTACAGCAAAAAAACCTTTGTTAGTTTTGTAATGAGCATTTCCATTAGTGAATGTTTTGATTGAAAGCTGTCCATTACCTTCCCAGTAGAATTGTTTACTTTTTGCATGCAGAACAAAATTAGAAGAGCATTCTTTTTTCATTGTATCTCCCCCCAAAAAAAGTATAATTATCGCCTTGTTATTAAACTAACCTGCTGCGTTAGTTTAAGTGAAAGCATTCACATACTATAATTATTTTAACATAAATATCCAAACTCTTATTTAGATAGGGAAACACATCCTCCATATAATTTAAAAGGATATGATGCATAAGAATGTTGTCTACATGTGAAACGTGGTCTACAAGTGATAGAGTTTTTCATACCGACGACAGCTATAATTGATTCACTAGTGATGCATCATATTAAGAGTTAACCTACATATAAAACTTATTAATGGTCTACATGTGATAGATGGTCTACACATGAAATATAGGTGATGCATCATATAACTATGAATGATTTACTCTTCATTACTTACAGATAGGCTACCTATCACAACTGAACCACTTTTTCTGAAAAGGTACTTTTTTCTATAAGAATATTAAATGGTAGAATGATTAAGAATCTAGTTTTCATGTAAAAGGGATTTTAAATTTAATAAATGATTAATTATGGCATAATTGCTTCACAAGTGATGAACCATATTAAGAGTTAACCTATATCTAATCCTTATTGGTGGTCTACATATGATAGATGTTCTACACATGACAGATAAGTGACTCATCATTTAGCAACAACTGATTTATTCTTAGTTTCTTACAGGTTGCCTATTGATCACGAGTGGGCAACATTTATAAAGGCACTACGAAATGAATTCTCTTTATATACAAGCTTTCTATAAGGAATTGGATATAAGGGAACCAACTATTATCCATACATTTAATGACCTGTAACCAGTTGTCAGAATTTCTTCAACAGATGAAGTGTTGAGCAAATCAAATACAATAAACACTTCGTTTACATGATTGACAGCATGTATTGAAACGTTCTGAAATCACTTTATACTATCAAATGAAAAAATGTGGTAAAAAATTGTGGTCTACATGTGCGATGTTGTCAACATGTGAAAGGGATTTAAAGATAAATATCGAATTCTAAATATAAATGGTTCACATGTGATGAACTACATTCAAAATATACTCATTTGAAGAAATTCAATAGTGATCTACATGTGGCAGTTGGTCTACACATGAAAGATAAGTGATGCATCCCATCATAACTAGTGATTTATTATGAATACACGATGAATAATTACAAATTCAGGAGGATTAAATAACATGGATGAAAACACACAGTTTTGGCAAATCACTGAATTTTCACATGAGGTATCACGAAAATTTAAAGAAGTATCAGGGATTGAAGAAACAATTCATTTTAATACAGTAGACAAGTGGTTCAAAGACTTGGAGAGAAAAGGGATTCATTATGTTCAGCGAGCTGCAGACAAGAAAGTTTATGATGAAATTGATTTGAATGTTGCCGTTTATATTATGAAAATGCGAAAAGAGAAGTGGCAACTCGACGCTATAATGGGGATTTTATCTAAATATGTTGATTTGCGAGCATTTCCTGAAGGTGCTGAAATGGATAACCAATTAGTCACCTCTGAAGCTCAACTAATGGTAGAAATGCAGCGCAATTTCAAAAAGTTAGAAGAAAGTCTACTGGAACGATTCAAACAACAAGTAGAAGAACAAGTTAAGCTCCGTACACAAGACATTGAGACTAACCTCTTAAATAAGCTACCAGCACCAAAAACTGAAGAGCAATTAAGGGCCAACCGTACCGATCAGATGATTTCAGCGACAAGATTTCGTTTGAAACTAGAAGAAGATGCCATTACAGAATGGAATAAGAAATCTGAGGAAGAACGTACAAAGAAAGTCGGCTTATTCTTTAAAAGAGCTGAGGAAGATTTAGTAAAACGAGATCAATTTATCAGATCATACGTTTTAAAAAATATTGAAGAAGAATCAAGTAATCTGTAGTAATTATTTTGCAAAAGATAGAAGGGAAACGTAAGAAATTTGCTATGCTCAAGGGGATTTCCTTGAGTAGTTTGCTACAAACGTTTTTTTTCAAATTCAATTCAAAAAACGCTCATCAGGAAACCGAAAGGAGTTCGAAAAAATGATTTTTCGCTACCTACGGATTTTCCGAATGGATTCTATCGAATTTTGTTTGCCTTGATGGTCACGGGCGTCATTTGTCTCTTGCAGCCAACGAAAGGATTCAAACATGAAGTAAACAAGACGAAATCAAAGACGTCCAGCCGATCCTTCGCTGGACAGCGTTGGCGACATGAAATGGAGTTTGAAGAAGTGGTGTAGCGAACGGGATTATGTCCTATTTCTCCCGCGCATCAATTCGGGGCTACGGGTTGGGGATTTGTTAAAGATAAAGATATCGTAAAGATGAAAACTTAAGCGTTTTAAGCAGTGCAAATTATAAACCAGTCTGAGAATATTTGTCAGATAATTTTTTTAAGTTATTTAATGTTATTTACCTGAACAATTCATACTCATAAATCACTATATTGTTTCTTTATCACTTGTGGACCACACATCACTTGTAGACCACTTTTCGAGAGATTAAGAGCAATTAAGGACCAACCAAGCGAACGTCAACCGCTACCCGCGCTGAGTACGCACCGGAATTCGCGGACTATAGCCGGGTCAAGCTTTTTTCCCGAAATTAGTCACAGGTGCGAAACGGGTAAAGACCCATAGAAAATACTGGATTTAGTTCGATACATCTTGGATGAGTAAGTCACAGTAAACAGGGGAGTAACATTCCCTGTTTTTTTATTTGTCGTATTTTTCGGCTCTTGTTTTGACCTGTGTGTCGGAGCTCAGTTTATGCATAAAATTGTATATTTATTCACATTATGAATAACTGTGAGGTTCTGAAGTGTCGTGTAGAGAGGGGGTTTGGCTTGGTTTGCTGTCAAAAAGCTGTACCTGGTTTGTGCCTACTATTGATAAATTGTTCCTGTTTTTTAATAGTTTGTTCCTGTTTTGGTTCCTATTTCGTCTGTTTTTGGTCAAAAAACGACGTTTTCATAAAATCACAAGATTCAAATAATTGTTCACAAATTGTTAGTATTTAACATAAATCAGAGTCTTGTTCCTATTTTTGCGATTTGTTCCTGCTTGTTCCTATTTTTTTTTTACAAATAGGAACATCGAAAGTCAGTCACAGCAAGGGTTCACAGAATCATGTTCCTTTGTTCCTTATTTTATTATGAAAAGACTTATATTAGAAATATACCACCTAATATATGTCATGTGTGTTCATATAAAGAGTTTGTTTCTCTAAAGCAGGAACAAAGGAACATTTCATGAAAGTGGTAGTGTCTTCGCACATCGATTATTTTCTGTGACTCGCACTATGCATCATACATTCATGCACGCAACACATATACCGTAACGAAAAAAAACACCGATACAGGAACGTTCTCCTGAATCGGTGTTTTTTACATATTCTCGTTTACGATTAAAACAACCGGGGCGCAAACAGCGGAGTGTTACGTCATTTGCACCCTGTCGTTCGTTTTAAGCGCGTTCTCGTTATTCTTGTGCATTTATCATAAAAAGTATTAAGAGCGCCTGAGCGTTTCCTTAGAGCCATGTCCAGACGGTTGTCTGCGTGAGTTGGACGAGTTTGCTGCCAAGATAATCGGCGCAGTCCTGGGCGAAATGCCGAGTTATTTAGGGACGGTATCGTCCGTGTCGAACGTTACGCCTCGATAACACACAGCCCAAAACACTGACAGTGGAGTTTTAATAACAAAAAGGTAAAGATACTCCGCACGCGTGCGGCCGGTAGAACGGGTGACACCTGGTAGCGATCAAGAAGAAGACAACTACAGAACCGAAGAATTAGAATTAGCGAAAGAAAACATATTGCTTAGCTCGCAGCGGTACTTGCAAAAAACCTGACCAGTAGCCTACGGGTTTGCTGGTCTTTTTTTGTCAGCAGATCGGTGCGTTTGACTGGAGAACGACCATATAACACGTGGTAATTCCTGCTAGTGATGCATCACAAATTATCATTAAAGGATTGTCTTCTGAAATTGTTGTAGCGAGCTCGTTCGAAAGGGGAGTCTCCCGGAGTGGAGCCACCAGGTTCTTTTTGGGTGAATAAAAGTGGTTTTTCAGGCGATCGGCTGCCACGAAATAACGGCTCATTTTTGTACCTAGTTTGTACCTATTATCGTAGATTTGTACCTATTTTGGTCGATTTGTACCTAGTTTGAAGCCGAAAAAGGCTTTTTTTCACGAATGATAAATGGCTTTTGTTATTGTAAAATAATTAGTGGTTTTTTATAGGCTCTCTTTTTTCACAGAAAACGCCCATTTGTACCTCCTTTGAGCCATTTGTACCTACATGTACCTAGTTATTTTTCACGAAAAGGTACAAATGAATTCAGTCACAGCAAGGATTTTCTTTACTTTGTACCTTTGTACCTTCTTTAATAAAGAAAAGACTTATATATAGAATATTTATTATATTACGTATCATAAATATTACGTATATAAGGTTTCTTTGAAATTAAGAGGTACAAAGGTACATTACACGAATTCGGTGATGGATTCGCTCATCGGCTGTATTCTGTGAATCGCCCCGTGTGCCATATATTAATGCACTCTGTCGTCTCCGAAATAAACCAAGACAGGCACGTTATCCAGAATCGGTGGGTGGGTGATACTTAGGCTCGCTTGCGACCGAAGCAACCGGGGCGTAAACATCGGATTGTGCCGTCATTTGCGCCCTGTCGTCCGTTTAAAGAGCGTTCTCTTAATTCTTTTGGGATTACCTTATAAAAAGCGTTAGGCGCACCTGAGCGTTGCCTGAGCGCCTTATTTTATCGTCCTACAGCATGTCCAAGGCGGTTGTCTGCGTAAGCCGGACGAGTTTGCCACCGAGATAATCGGCGCAGTTCCTGGGCGATGTTCAGTTCTTTGTGGGCGACACGCCGAGGTATTTCGGGACGGTATCGAACGTGTCGAACGTGGCGCCCCGATAACGCACAGCTCAAAACACTGAAAGTGGAGTGTATCAATAACAAAAAGGTCAAGACACTCCACACTCATGTGGCAGGTTGAACGGAGGACGACCTGGTAGTAATCAAGACGAAGACAGCTACAGAACATTGCAATTAGAATTAGCAAAAACGTATTGCTTAGCGCACAGCAGTACTTGCAAAACATATGACCAGCAGCCTACGGGTTTGTTGTTCTTTTTTTTTCAACAGATTGGTGCGATTGACTGGAGAATCAGCTAACACGCGGTAATTCTGCTAGTGATGCATCACAGATTATCATTAAAGGATTGTCTTCTGTAATTGTCGTCGTGAGCTGGTTCAAAGGGGAGAGTCTCCCGGAGTGGAACCACCAGGTTCTTTTTGAGTGAATAAAAGTGTTTTTTTCATGGAATCGGCTACCTCGAAATTACAGCTCACTTTTGTACCTAAATTGTTCCTGCTTTCTACGATTTGTACCTGTTTGCGTCGGATTTGTACCTATTTTGACTCCGAAAACGCTACTTTTGGGGCAAAATTAGCATATTTTCCAAAACCACAAAAAATGGCTTATTGGAAGTATTTTACAGAAATCTAACGTTTGTACCTTTCCGGGGTCGTTTGTACCTGCTTGTTCCTTTTTTATTTTCACAAATAGGTACACCTAAATTCAGTCGTATCAAGGGGTCACAGAATGTTGTACCTTTGTACCTTCTTTTATAATGAAAAGACTTATTTAGAAATATAGCACCTAATATATGTCATATGTGTCGCACATATAAGGTTTCTTGAAAAAAATGAGGTACAAAGGTACATTTCATTAATTTGTTGATTTATTCGCTCATCGGCTGTATTTTGTGACTCGCCCCGTGTGCCATACATTCATGCACTCTGTCGTCTCCGAAATAAACCAAAATAGGCACATTCTCCAGAATCGGTGGGTGGGTGATACTTAGGCTCGCTTGCGCCGAAGCAACCAGGGCGTAAACATCGGATTCTGCCGTCATTTGCGCCCTGTCGTCCATTTTAAGAGTGTTCTCGTAATTCTGGTGGAATTCCTTATAAAAAGCGTTAGGCGCGCCTGAACGTTGCCTGAGTGCCTTATTTCGTCGTCCTACAGCATGTCCCAGGCGATTATCTGCGTGAGTCGGACGAGTTTGCCGCCGACAACGTCAATCAGTTACTGGGCGGATCGCCCTGGTAAGTGAGACAACCCGCAGCGAGGATTCCGCCCCCCCCCTTTGGGGGACGGTCACAGCCAATAATGGCGGAAATGTCATACGCAAACCTTATATATATCTCTTAAGAGATATATATAAGACCTCAACTAGTGGGAAATAATGGTAAACCATAGAATTACACGCAACTGCTTGTTTTTGTGACTGGTTGAATAACTAAAAAAACCAAACCATCTCTTGAATTTCGATAGCCCCCCCGAGAAATCGCATGAATATAAAGGGGAAATCACCCATGACATTCACTTATTCAGGGGTATCCATATATATCAAAAACTCATCACAATAAGTAATTTATAGTTATGTTTTTGAATTAGAACATAACACTAAAAGTTGACAAGTTTTATTTACAGTATTTTATGAGGTGATAAGTTATGAATAAAAATGAAATATTAGCCAAAAGTAGAAAGGACAATAAATATATGGATGAAAGGGATGAAAAAATAGATAGTGAATCTGGATTATTTGGCTTCACAGGGATTACGATCTTAAAGACCTTTTCTATTTTGAATGATTTAAATGGAGTAGCAGGTGTCCTTACTATGGGAGGATCGGCAGCAGCGACGCTACCGATAATACCTTGTATGCACCGGAGTGCGCGGTGTCTCGACTTTTCAAGCTGAGACCTTAATTAGTTAAGACCTGTTGCCCTTTCTTGGGTACCAGGTCTTTTTTTTGACCAGCAGATCGGGGTGATTGATTGGAGAACTAGATATCGGGGCGTATTTCGTCGCGTGTGCATTTGGTGTCGCCACTACGTCGCCATTGTGCGCATCTCATAGCACATCTAGTGTGATTTATCGCGTGTGCATCTGATGTCGCCACCGTGTCGCCTTACTGTCGCCATTATGTGCAATTGATGTCGCCACTACGTCGCCTTTGTGCGCATCTCATAGCACATCTAGTGTGATTTATCGCGTGTGCATCTGATGTCGCCACCGTGTCACCTTGCTGTCGCCTTAATGTGCAATTGATGTCGCCACTACGTCGCCTTTGTGCGCATCGCATAGCACATCTAGTATGATTTGTCCGTGTGCATCTGATGTCGCCACTACGTCGCCATTGCGTTTCAGACCTTTCAGCGCGGTGGGACCAGCGCCTTTCCCTTGCCATTTCTGAGCTGTCTCGCTGTCGCTCGGATAGGCCGTCCAAGGCTCGCCACAGCGTTTCCAGGCTTGTTGAAGAAAATAGGTCAAGCCAGATCTCGGGGCAGCAAGACCAGCGCTTTTTACGCGGTGGGACCAGCGCCTTTGCTATGCCATTGATTGACTGTTTCGCGTTGCTCATATAGGCCTTACAAGGCTCGCCACCACGTCAAAACCAGAAGACCTGAGCGAAAAGCAGCGCGGAATCCTGCCGCCTTGTCGGGAATAATTTAAGAGTCAGCATGCCTCGTACTGTGTACGTACAAGTGAGTGTTACGTGCGAGAAATCCCTCCGCGTTGTCCACGCTGTTTTCGCCCTGGTGCTTGATGATTGGTTACGTGAGGGCTGATTGGTAACTTGATTTTCTGATAGCTTTCCCAGTTAATTTGATGATAACCATCGCTACGCATACCGCCCCGTTTATTGACCCACCTGTCGACCCTGATACCCGCCGTGAGAGTGATTGATTGGAAGACCGCGGCGAAATACGCCCCGAGTATGCCGACATACAGTGTTGTTTGAAAAACGGGGTCGACATATTCCGTGATTGTTGATGTACCGGGGCGTAAATGAGGTCGAGTATGTAACATATTCGGTTGAGTTCTCCGCCGCGTAGATAGAAATGCTTTCGTGGTGGTACTTCGCGGTGTGATTTACGCGGTGAACATATTCGGTAGACGTACTGGGTAAAGAGCATAAGGGAGACGTGTGACATGTCCGCTACGCGCCCCTGTCAGTCAGCATAGCTGACCGTCTCCCTCACTGCGTCCCGTGATGCTTGCGCATCTCGTCCCTTGCCCCTACGGGGTGCTCATTCGTCTGTTTGCTACGCAACTTCCTTAGTTATAGAAGTGCTGCTCCTGCACTCTGGAACGACCCACTGGTCATTCTGCGCTCCGGTAAAGTGACCGGAATTCCGGAGCGTTCCCTGTGAGAGTTTGCACTCTCCGGTCACGGGATTTCTGTGCGTACACTGTCTGTTAGCCGGACCTGAATCGCCGTGCGATTCGGGGTCTTGAGTGGGGTGATTTCGTGTGCTTTGAAGGGCTTGGTAGGACGTCCCGGGATGCGTTGCATCTGGGAGAGTTCGTGCGTCATAAGAATACAGCGGATCAATGACCCAACCTTCAAGTGCGGCTCCCTACTCCAGATAGGTTACAACTTTGATTCGAGAGGTAACAGTTTTGATTTGTCACTTTTAGAGATAGGTTGCACCAATTTAGAGGTTTATTTGCCTAGAATTTCAATAAACCCAGTAATCTTTATACAAAGGTCATCAGGCTTCTTGAATCACATCCCTTATTTATAGAAACCGATAAGTCATCGTTATGTCGTCTACACTGCTATGAATCAGAATATCCCAAAATATCACATACATTCTTTGCCATGAACCACGGTTCCCCATCCTTCATAACTGTTCGTACTTCATTCCATAATTAAATAATTTTAATTCGTCCATCATCTTCAGTGAACCTTTTCTAGTTTAAGTTTTTTGGTTTCTAACCCAACAACACTAAAGGGATTGAATATAGACGTAAATTATTTAAACAGGTTTAAAAATGGACAAAAAAAGAAGCAACTGTAAACCACACCAGTTACTTCAAATCAAGCATGTATTTTTTTATTGCTTTTTCTACAAGTTCATATACATTTTTTTCTTGCATAACTGACTGGATTTTTACTTCTTTCATTAGTTCAGCATCTAAATCAAATGAATACCGTTTTCTTTTACTCGTCTTTTTTGAATCCATCATGAACAACATCCCTTCTTTTTATCAGTATAAACCTTTGATAAGAAAGTTCAAATGTTCAGACGTTCTTTTTAAGTATTAAATTTAAGATTTCTGAAACTGTACGCTTTTCCAATATAGCTTTAATTCTTATTTTGTCGTGAAGATGTTCTTCAATTTCATAGGTACCTTTTTTTTAGTTGATTTATGGTTTCTTTAATATCTTGTTGTCACTTTGGACGGTATACAGGTGTGAAAAAATGAAAATTATAGCATGTCGAAACGTCCATCTTTCTTCTTCCTTCTATGATATAGAAAATTTGACTTATTATAGAGATTTGAAAAAGTAATAAGTAGGTCTTCTTAAATTATGAAGACATTACAAAAGATTTGCGCTCTCCGAAATAAAATGGAAACCTTCAGTGCATCTGGGCGATTTCGTTCATCACTCGTCCACTGATCGCTTACGCGAACTGTGGCTTCGGAAGATATTTAACGAACGTATGTTCTCTTTTAAAGCAAAAAGAAAAACCCAATCCACTACGTAAATGGTTTCGGTTCAAACAATAATAAATTCTCCACATAACCCAGCTCTATATTGCATCGAATACCGTCTCCATCTACCAAAATTCTTTATAATTACGCAAATTTTTTGTCAAAGCTAAATCCAATGCGCAACCATCCGGACTTAGATAAATACATGTGCTGTTGAACGAAGATTAAGTATTTGATTCTATTCATTCACTTTGTCAAAACATCCCTATAAAGAGTATAATATAAATGACCGAATGGTGCAGAAACACCAAAAGGTTTGCATCGCTTCAAAGGCGATCAGCTGTTATGAATAGAAGTAAACCACCCAATTGCTGGTTAGGCTCAGGGGCGGTTTACTTTTTTTGTTGAGAAAAAACATTGTTTTGATCAGTTGATTTATATTTATTTTCGTGTGAATAACGTTAGTCTATGACGACGAGTACCATGAGCTTATCGCTCGTCATATGCTACCCGTATTCCTACTATATTGGTCAAATTAACGAATTATGCGGAGAAATTTGAATTAAATCTTTACTTGATAACGTCGTATCGTTTTTGCTTTGCCATCTCGATGTCAATTAGATGTGAACCTTTTTCATATAGGTCTTCCAATGATATTCCTCTTCTTTTGGCTGTACGTTCAAGTAGTTTGATCTCTTGGTACATGGCATCAGATAGAATGCCTTTATCTATGTTTCTGTGTATTTGATAAAAAAAGCCTGCTACTAAATCTAACGGTAATCTATCGTAGAAAGAATCACCCAAATACAGCACCCCTTTTATGTCGATTATACAGTATGTCTAATAATTGGTAATACTTATTAAAATCATCACTCGTTAAGATTGGATAGATATTTATTGATTCCAGGGGAAAAGTGAAGAGCCCAAAAGGCCGTCAATCCAACGATATATGTTATCTGCTAAAGGATGGGCGAGTGAAAAAGAGAAAAAGTGAGGGTCTGCAAGGGATTGGGTGTGAGGGCTAACTTCCTAGACGTGGGGTTATGTCAACCGAGGGTGTATATGCGATGCATGCCAGTTGCGTAAGTGAATCGATATTTTACGAATGGATCAGCTTAGTTGAAAGAAACAATAATTGAAACATTAATTGATTAGGAACGTAAATCTATCATTACGAGTTAGAATACTCAGAATATTATGATGTATCTAAAGTGGAAAATACATTAAAAGGAGGTAAATGCTTTGTTCATTTTAATTATCTTAGGAATTTCCGCTTTATTAATCGTATTTGGATTTGCTTATGATTATTTCATTCGCAAAAGCTTCAAAGAAGCAAAAAGAGGTCCTGCTAGCCAAAGCGAGGAACGTGCAAAGTTAGACGCAGCTACAAACCAAGCAGTAAATTCGACGAACATACCATAAAAACATGTAGCTAATTGCGACACTTTTTTCTCGGATGAGGAAGTATTCAACTTCCTCATCCGGATGTTATGTCAACCTATTTTGTATATGTCATACAAATAGGTTGAGTAATAAATTGGTTATTTCAGATTTCAAAAGAAAAGAAGGAAAGGATAAAACATGAACACATCAACCGATAAAGAAATAGAGTAACGCAAAGATAACAACTACTAATAACGGAGGTAACACGAGTACCATAGCCACTATTTTTTTAGCATCTTGCATGACTACACCACCTTTAGATTTAGCATATCCAAATTCGACGAAATTAACTGAAAAATTTGAATGAAACACCTGGAAATATGCGATTCCCTCCAAGTGTCGAAAGATGTCGTTTTTTATTTATGAATAAGAGTTAGAAAATGCTAGCGTTTTTTACTCGTGTACCTATACTTAGTTTCGTATAGGTTAGTGAACTTAGATTATTGAACGAGTTCTTGAACATTAATGAAAGTGTCAGACCTCAGAAAACACTGTAAATATGGGGTGTTCATTAACTCCTATGTCTTGTTACATAGGTGTAAGTGTCTGTTTTGATGTCAGAAGATTTAAAATCACAAAAAGGTTCCTCCTTCGATGAAATTAATTCTTCCTACACTTATCTCATTGTTTCACTAACATTCTTAATAAATTCAAAGAAAATAGAACTGGATGAAATTTAAACTAAAATGGCCCATAACTTAACAAACAAGTCCTTTATGATTAAATATCTTACATATGGAGAACATAATTGATATAAAAGTTAATGGAGGAATCTATATGGAGGATAATCATAATGCTAAATTGACGTCTTCTGAAATTGGCTTGTTATGGGTACAATTTCAAAACGATACATTAGGGATTTGTACAATTTCGTATTTATTAAATACAGTTGAGGACCCCAAGATCAAAGCTATTTTAGAATACGCTTAAGATGTAAATGTAAATGCACCAAGAATTTTTACAGACGTCTTCATGTTGAATTATATGGCTAATATGGGGGCAATGGGGCTGAACGCTTATAGTGTGGCACTACCTAATTCATCAAGAAAAGACATCCGAGATTTTTATACTTCATGTTTGTATTCTTCTGCAGAGCTTTATAATCGTGCTACCGACCTTATGTTAAACAAAGGAGTCTTGGTTCGTTCACCTTATATACCATATCCCGATCAGGTTGAGTTTGTACAAAAACAACACTTTTTAGCTGGATGGGTTGGTGATGAAAGACCACTGACAACGATTGAAATCTCCTCATTATTTTTTAATTTGCAACGAAATGTGCTAGGGAGTTCATTAATAACCGGGTTTAGCCAAGTAGCTAGCTCAAAAAGTGTCCGTCAATATTTTGTGAGAGGGGCAGAAATTTCGAAGCATCATTGTTCAGTATTATCGAAGATTTTAAGTGAAGACAATTTAGTTACACCAATGACTTCGGATGCCGCGCCAACACGTTCAAAAGTATCTCCTTTCTCAGATAAACTCATGATGTTCCACGTCGCTGCGCTTAATGCAGCAGGTATAGGCTATTATGGTAATTCATTAGGCGCTAGTCCAAGAAGAGATTTAGCGGCCGCCTATACCCGTTTAATTGCAGAGGTCGGGTTGTATGTGGAAGATGGTGCGGACATGATGATTAGTAATGGTTGGATGGAAAAACCGCCATCCTCTCCAGATAGAAAAAACTTGGCAAAGGGCTAGGTTATTTCCACACATTTTTGATAAGCTATTATCACATCTTTTTAAAAAAGTGAGCGAAAAACCCTAGTTTTCCTTATCTTCTGTCACCACGACTTTACCTATGTGAATGCCGATGAGAGTGAATTGAGGTTTTAAGGACGGAAAGATTAATGTAGTAAACTTATTCCTTGTTTTGGCTAACGGTTACTTAGTTGAATAACCGATACCCCAGTACAGAAATCTAAATTATTTTTCACTTTTACTCAATTCGACATTTTTTACAAGACCAATGATGTAATATGTTCTATGGATCTAATACTGTACTTTAAAAAAGGGGTATGATAAAAAATATGCACAGTAAAATGTTCTTATTAGGGCAAATAATATTGAAAAAAAAAGTTATGTACCATAGAGCGATGCATTTTGGGTTAACGCACTCTAGTGTAGTAGCATGTAGTCAAGAACTCGACGTATTACTCAATCAATACCAAGAAATAAATTGATATTATTGAGGTGATTACGTTTATATTTTGGGTTTAACAAACACCTATAAGTAACTAAATATAAACTAAAATCGCAACCATACGATCGTGTGATTGCGATTTTTTGCCTTATCTAAGTGCGCACACAGGAATAGGCAAGTGAAAATTGTCTATGCTATGAAAGATATCCAACTTCTGATTCACTTGAATCTTCTTGAGCGTTCATCATCAGGAGCATTTCAAATGCAGACATATCAGGAAGCCTTTTTAAAAAAGATTGGGCAGCATCATAATTCAAAAATGTAAAAGCTTGTAGTTCATCTTTAAAAGCCCACCCAAGATCAAATTTCTCAATAAGAAATAGTCTCAATATTGGATGTTTAGACGTCGGATACATGTCTTCCCCTGCAACCGTTATCCCTAGATCTTGTGTTGAGCTAAATATCGTCATTAGATTCTCCATCGTATTCTCAAATTCTGGCGGCATCATTATGCTAACTCGCTCATTCTTCTTCATTTGTTTTCCTCCCTTATCATTTTAGCATTCGAAATAATCTAAAAGATTATGTAAGTTCAGTAGTGTCGGTGGTCACTTTTCTTCTTCCTTGCGTGACGTGTTTTAAATAAGTAATTTGTTTTTAAGACCTTATGTAATTCATCTTGAGGTCTCGCTTGTAAAAGGGTAGAAATAAATGGTTTATCAATTGTATCAGGACCAAATTCTTTGTTAATTTTTTCAACGACTTTGACCATGCTTCCGAAATAAGCATATTCCTTTAAGATTTTTTGCTCTAATGTGATCACTTCATAGTTTTCCACTAAAAACACAAAATCTTGGAGTTCTATAATTCTTTTTTTCGCTAACTCGACCGTCGTTAACCTTTGCATACATAACCTTCTTTCACCTAATTTTATGGTTATTTAAACCTATTACAATATTCGCTCTTTTTCACTAAAATCCTTCACGAAATTCGACAAAATATAAATATTTTTGACTGGCGACTGCACGAGTGCTGGTAACTAAGAAAAATACGCTTAGCAAGTAGCTCTAACGTGTCGCTTCCCTCTAAAAAGGGCGATAACCACGGACTGTAGGGCTTTGCCTACATGCCATAAGTTCCTGTCCTTTTCTTGACGAGGGAACGAGTCAAAAAGAGGAACTACATACAGAAATGAACTAATGAAAGGTTTACTAAATTTATGAACTAATCAGTTTTCTTATTATGTTTTTTACTTTAGATTGAAAAATTACGCCTTCTGCCTATTGATGCTGAAGGTTTTTTTGTACCGTTTATCTTCATTATCGATACTTAACAAACTCAGTATGATTTAGTTACTAGCATTTTACTCTGCTTTATGACCGCCAATTAATTTATCTCGTTGGCGTGCTGTACCTGCGTCCGTATAGGATACAGCCCTTAATAGTGCAGTGGAACCCCATATTTACTTCGAATCGCATCCATAGCGGATCCTAATTTCAAGTTTCGCCACTTATTGGCTTCAAAAATGCTCAGTTGCATACTGTTTTCATCTTCTAATTTTGAGATGGATACCGATATGTGACGTGTAGGGCGTCCGTCATAAAATTCATCAAAGAGTTCATTACACACACGATAAATCTTCATCGTAACGTTAGTCTCTTCAACTATGGATCGTGAACGACGAGCAATAACTTCACACATTTCAAGAACTACAAGACTTAGTTTGTTGAAATGAGTCAGATGACTCAACAAATATATCCTATATGTACTTATTAACCTAGAAAACCGTAAGACTAAAGGTATTAGATATAATTATACTAAATATTTAGAAAATTAGTAATTGACAGTATTTTATGTAGGTGTTAAGATTCCATTTGTAAGCACTTACGTAAGCGCTTACGTAAAGCGCTTACGTAAATATAAAACAGGGAGATGACTGATAATGACTCAAAAAAAATGGCAAGGTGTTTATCCTGCAGTACTACTACCGTTTAAGGATGATTATAGTATCGATGAAGAAAGTTTTCGTAGTTTAGTAAGTTGGGTTGCGGGGCATGAGGGCATAGAAGGTATCGTAGTAAATGGTCATACTGGAGAAATCAGTAGTTTGCTTCCACATGAGAGAGCTGAAGCTGTTCGTATAGCTGTTGATGAATTAAAAGGTAAAATACCAGTAATCTCTGGATTATCTGCAGAAGGAACAATTGAAGCCGTACAACATGCAAAGGCTATTCAAGAAGCTGGAGGAGAAGGCATTCTATTAATGCCACCACACTCTTGGCTACGCTTCGGAATGCAACCTGATTCAACTGTGGAATTCTTTAAGGATGTTGCAGCTTCTGTAGATATTTCAGTTATCGTTCACCTGTACCCTACATGGACAAAAGCGACTTACAACACTGAACAAATCTTGCAAATGGTTAGCATTCCAAATGTTGATGCAGTAAAAATTGGTAACCGTGATATGGGGCAGTATGAACTCGATGTAAAAGCATTAAAGAAAAATGCACCGGATGTCTCCATCTTAACTTGCCATGATGAATATCTCTTACCAACGCTAATACAAGGTATTGATGGAGCTTTAGTTGGTTTTGCAAGCTTTGTGCCAAATCTAATCGTTGATTTAGTAAATGCAGTAAAGAATAATGACTTACCAGAAGCTCGTGAGGTGTATGATAAAATTTACGAATTGAAACATGCAGTTTATAAAATGGGAGAACCTTCTTCCACTGCGCATGCACGCATGAAAGAAGCAATGTTCCAACGCGGTTTAATATCAAGTGCCTTAGCACGAAAACCAGTACTCCCACTTACTGATCAAGACAAAGAAGAAATCAGAAACGGACTATTATCAGTTGGATTAGTTAAAGAAACAGTATACTAATAATAGATGCCTCTCACCCTTGCGGTTGGGAGGTATACACATAATTAAAGGAAGTTTTATATGAGTGTGAATATTAGGGATATAGCGATCGCAGCAAATGTCTCTACAGCTACTGTATCTAGAGTGATTTCTGGTAAGCCAGGTGTTGGTGAAGAAACAATAAAATATGTACAATCGATCATTGAAAACATGGGTTATCGTCCAAATATTAGTGCAAGAAGTCTTGCAAGTAATAAAACTGGCAATATTGGAATTGTTTCTTCACGAACAAGCGATATTGTTATAGGAAATCCCTTTTTTTCCACAATATTAGACGGTGTGTCAAATGTCTTAGATTCACAGAACTTTAACATGAGTCATTCCTTTACTCTTTCTCAACAAAAGAGATTATTCGATACTCATTCAGTTGATGGAATAATTGTTCTTGCGGCTAGGAAGGGAGATAAATTACTAGATTGGTTATACACTACAAATATCCCTACCGTTATTATAGGAAGTTTTTTAGAAGATTCTCCATTTCCTACTGTTCGACCAAATGATGAACAAGGAGTATTTGATGCTGTTAAACATCTCATATCGTATGGTCATCGAGAAATTGTTTTAGTAAATGGACCAGAAAGTTCGATAAAAAGTCAGAGATGTAGAGAAGGCTTCCTAAAAGCAATGGAAGAAGAGGGAATAACTGTAGGAAATACATCCATCATTGAAGCAAAAGAATATACGATGTTTAGTAGCTTCGAGGCATGCGAAAATTATTTTTCAAATAACACGACCCCTTGCACCGCTATGGTTTGTTCATCGGACTTTTTAGCAATTGGTGTGTTAAAGGCAGCTGTAAAGAATAATATTTCTGTTCCGAATGACTTATCAGTCATAGGATTTGGAAATGTTCCACTAACTGAATTTACCAATCCAGAGTTAACTACAATGCATACTGATTTAAAAAGTATCGGTAAAGAAGCAGCTAAAATATTAATCTCTCTTATTGAAGGGAAAACGATACGAAAAAAAGAGAGAGTTTATCCTATGCAACTTGTTCAGAGAAATTCAGTAAGTCATTGCACACCAATAAAAGGAGGATATAAGAATGTTTAAGAACAAAAATTTTTATTCTATCTTAGGAGTTGGATTGTTGGCTTTCCTATTGACTGCTTGTAGTTCTTCAGATCCAATTGCTAATGGAGAAGAAGACAAAGACGAAACCCCTAAATTTTTGAACATTGGTACAGCTGGTACAGGTGGCGCATATTATCCTGTTGGAATAGCTATTGCTGATATTTTAGGAAATCAATTAAATCTATCCGCCACTGCCCAAGTGACTGGAGGAGCACTAGAGAATGTATCTTTAATTCAAAGTAAGGAAGTCGATATTGCCATCACACAGAGTCCTATGGCGGTAGCCGGATATAATGGAACGGAGCCATTTAAGCAAAAAAATGAAAATGTAGCTACATTATTCAACGGAATTTCACAGGGTGTTTTTCAATTAGTGGTTTTAGACTCATCAGGTATTAATTCCATTGCAGATTTAAAAGGGAAAAAGGTGGTACTTGGCCCAGCGGGTGGTGGAGCAATTAACGTAGTGACTGACCTTCTCGGTGTGTACGACTTAACCATTGCTGATATTACACCTACTTATGTTTCATACAGCGAAGGCGTTTCAATGCTTTCTGACAACAACGTTGATGCAGTTATTATACAAGCTGCAGCACCTTCACCGGCAATAACAGAACTTGCAGCAACAACTAAAGGGTATAAATTAATCACTATTGAACCAGAAAAAATGGAGCAATTATTAAGTAAATTTAGTTACCTTAACCAAATTGATTTACCATCCGATATGTATGGAACAAAAGAGGATATTACAACTGTTTACCTCACAAATATGATGGTTGTAAGAAAAGATTTGAATGAGGAATTTATTTACAATTTAACGAAAGCAATTTTCGAAAACCTTGAAAAAGTTCAAAAATCACATCCTTCAGCAGTAGGTCTTACTCTTGAGAGTCAAGGGACACCAGCGCCAATACCTCTTCATCCAGGTGCTGAGAAATACTTCAAAGAAGAAGGGATTTTGAAATAAATGAAACTTCCAAAGGACTTACTTGTTACGGTTGGAAGAGGAACTTTAATATTGAATGCTCTAATTGCACTATATACTGCTGGGTTTGGCTTGTTTTCGGCTATGGATCAAAGGGGAATTCACTGGTTGCTGCTGTCCGTTAGTTTATTTCTTCTATATAAACCTAAGGAAGGCTTAAATATTATATATAAAAAAATATTTTATTCAATGAATTTAATATTTATTTTAGGAGCATTAATTAGTGGGGTTTATCTATTAATGTTCTGGGAAGACCGAACTCTCAGATTAGGAGTTAGTTCAGTTTGGGATTTCGTTATGGCCATTGTTATGATAGTAATCGTGTTAGAAGCCACACGAAGAAAAACGGGGAATGCATTAACAATGGTGACGCTTTTTTTCCTGGCATATGCAATATACGGACCCTATTTCCCAGGAATTACGGCACATAGTGGGGTTACCTTAGAGAGATTATCTAATTTCTTATACTTTACTACGGAGGGAATATTTGGTATTCCATTAGGTATCTCAGCCACTTTCATTATTGTTTTTGTTTTATTTGGATCATTTTTGGAAAAATTCGGTGGGGGACAGTGGTTCATTGATATTTCCTATGCACTTACTGGTAGATTTAGAGGAGGACCAGCAAAAACCGCTGTTGTTTCAAGTGGCTTAATGGGAATGCTCTCGGGATCTCCAGTTGCAAATGTAGCAACTACCGGTACTTTTACAATTCCCTTAATGAAGAAGGTTGGATTTAATGGCCGTCAGGCAGGGGCAATCGAAGCTGTTGCGTCAACAGGCGGAATGATTACACCTCCAATCATGGGGGCTGGTGCTTTTATTATGGCTGAATATTTAGGTGTACCGTATATGGAAATTGCTGCGGTGGCAATAATACCAGCTTTTCTATTTTATGTTGCTCTATTGTTAAATGTCGATTCATTGGCAGTGAAACAGGGCATTGTTGGTATGGAGAAATCTCAATTACCTAAAGTAAAAGATGTTATGAAGACTAGAGGACATCTCGCTCTTCCATTATTATTTCTAATAATAATGATCTTAATCGGCTGGAGTCCAATGAAAGCAGCTTTTTGGTCAATTATTGTCTCAATTATTATAGCCTTCTATAAAACGATAACAAAGCCTACCTTGAAAAGTATTTTACAGGCACTTGAAAATGGTTCAAATGAAGTGATTTCAATTGCTGCGGCATGTGCTAGCGCAGGAATTATTGTTGGCGTTATTTCAATAAGTGGTATTGGGGCAAAAATTTCTTTTGCTTTGGTTGATCTATCACAAGGAAACGTACTTCTTGCATTACTACTAACAATGCTTATTACTATAGTTTTGGGATTCGGCATGCCACCTACTGCTGTCTATATTATTTTAGTCGCAATTGTTGTTCCTCCTTTAGTTGATTTAGGGGTAACGCCTATTGGTGCTCATATGTTCTTGTTCTTCTTCTCAACAATAGCAGCGTTAACACCACCTGTTGCAATTACAGCTTATGCAGCTGCAGCAATTGCAAAGTCCGATCCAAACAAAACTGGTATTACTGCTTTCAGGTTAGGAATATTAGCGTATATTATTCCTTTTATATTCGTTTTTTCACCTAGCTTATTATTACAAGGAAGCACTGCAAGTATTGTAATAGCTATTTTCACAGCAATACTAGGCGTTTGTTGTCTCGTTGCAGGAATCGAGGGATACCTATTGATGAGATGGAAAGCTATACCAAGGGTATTTCTAGTAGTCACTTCTCTATTATTACTTGATGACGGATGGAAAACAGATATGTTTGCTATAGCAGGAGTAATACTAGCAATTCTTATACAAAAGGTTTCAACCACTAGTTGGAGTAGTGGCAGTTCGATGTTATTGAAAAAGTATAAACACAGTGACTAAATTGAGAAGTAGTACGCCGCATATGAGAATTTTGTGTTTGTGAATAGAAGAGTAATAAACCCTCAGAAAATCCATATTTACTTAGATTGAAAAAATACGCCTTCTGCAAATTTATGCTGAAGGTGTTTTTTTATTCCGTTTATCTTCATTATCGATACTTAACAAACGCAGTAAGATTTAGTTGCAATGATTTTATTCTGCTTTATGACCGCCAATTAATTTATCTCGTTGGCGTGCTGTACCTGCATCTGTGTAGGATACAGCCCTTAATAGTGCAGTGGAACCATATTTACTTCGAATCGCATCCATCGCAGATCCTAATTTCCGGTTACGCCACTTATTGGCTTCAAAAAGGCTAAGTTGCATGCTGTTTTCATCTTCTAATTTTGAAATGGACACAGATATTTGACGTGTAGGGCGTCCGTCATAAAATTCATCAAAGAGTTCATTACACACACGATAAATCTTCATCGTATCGTTCGTCCCTTCAACTATGGATCGTGAACGACTAAAACCACCGCCAAAAGCGTCTTTGCTGTACCCAATACTCAGACTGACTGTACGTCCTGCTTTGCCAGCTTCACGTGTACGACGAGCAATATCTTCACACATTTCAAGAACTACAGCCATTACATCCTTTTTTGTGTTGTAATCCCGATATAAAATTTGTCCTTTTCCATAACTAACCTGACCTTCGATAAGTGGTGCACCCATTTCAGACAAGTCAATTCCCCATGCGTGATGATACAGTTGATTCCCCATAATGCCGAACTTTTCTTCCAACACGTTCAAATCCGTATGTGCTAAATCGCCTACAGAGAAAATTCCCATGGAATTCAACGTCTTTTCAGTACGTGAGCCGATTCCCCACATGTCACTAAGAGGACTAATTGGCCATAGTTTGGTTGGCACGTCTTGAAATTCCCATTTTGCAAACCCTGTTTTTTTCGCCTCTAAATCCAAAGCCAATTTACTCATTAACATGTTGGGTCCCATACCAACCGCTGAAGGAAGTTGAAACAATTCCATTAATTCATCTTGTATTCGTTTAATTGTGGTTTCTATAGGTCCCCAAATATGCTCAGTCCCTTTTAAATCAAAAAATATTTCGTCGATTGAATAGACGTGAATCGCTTCTTTCGGTACATATTCACCCAGTAATCGGGCAATTTCCATTGAAATACGAACGAAAAAATCCATTTTGGGTTCAATTAACACATTAGATGGGTGATCAGGAATTTCATATAGTCTAGTCCCTGTTTTGACGCCCATTTTCTTCATCAGTGGAGATGCAGCTAAAACGATACTCCCTTTTCGCTCCAAGTTACCGACTACAGCAATAGGTGTTTTCAACACGTCTAAACCTTGATCAGCAGCCGCGCAGCTGGCGTAGAAGCTTTTCATATCTATACAGGCAACCTGCTTATTTGGCATATTTTCATACATTTTAATCCCTCCTTCAAGAACACTTGTTCTTATTGTAGTACTAAAACAAGAAAATATACACTGTTAAATTGTAGGTTATTGTTTATTCCTTTTCCTGCGAGAAGAACATTATAAAGCGATAATGGTACACACACAGCAATCAAACACAACACTCCGATACCTATCTGTATTAATTTGGATGTGCTACTCTGAATTGACTAAGATAGAATATTCAATTTTAGGAGGGAAATTAAGTGGATACTATACAAATCAGTGATTTTAGCTTTAACTTTATTTGTTTTATAACACCAAAGAAAAATTCTCATGATGAAATTCAAACATTTTTTCCTCAAAATATGTTTAATAATAATGAAAGTCTTGCCTTACATCAGTATGGGCAAGGTCCATTTTGCAGTTTCACGATTTCCACAAAGTCTATAAAAGAAGGCGTTTATCTACTAAAGATAAATGATGATATTACATATCTGGGGGAATGTGAGAATCTATCGAAACGATTTAATTCAGGTTATGGAAATATTTCACCTAGAAACTGTTTTATTGGTGGACAATCGACTAATTGTAGAATCAATAATAAAATCTATGAAGTTGCTAACGAAAAAGTTAAGATTTACTTTTACGAAACGAATAATAGGTTTGAAGTTGAAAGAGAATTAATCATGAAGCTAAAACCAATTTGGAATATTTCTAGGGGGAAAAGAAACTTGACGCATACGAACAGAAGCACAAACTCAAATAATTTCATATCTACCCTACCAAAGAAAAGTCTAACTTGCAGGGATGAAATATTATCGGCAGTTCGCCACATCATACAAGAGAAGGGGAGTAACGAGTTTATAGTTCGAGAAGTAATTGATACTATGCGACAAGGGAAATCTACATACTCAGAATCAACTATTCGAACTCACATTGTATCGAAATGTTGTATAAATGCCGCTAAACATCATGCCGTTGTTTATAATGATTTTGAAAGAATCGGAAGAGGCTTGTATAAATTAATTGGAGGTACAAATTAATGCTATATAACATCCGTTGGAATTCTTCTGAAACAAAAAAGATTTATCAGGCAACAAAAAATTCTGAAATATTGATGGAGTATTTAGAGGAACGTTTAATACAAGATGAAATTGCTAAATTAATAAGTGAACACCCATCACCAAATAAGGGATATGGGGTTCTTAATTATTACTTTTCCAGTAAACCAAAAAAGCGCTTATTATCTGCTGCCCCTAGACGAAACCATGACCATATTCATGTTGTGATTTTTAATAGTATTTTGAATCGCGAACTTTTACAGAAAAAGGGATTTGATTTAGGCAAAGATGTAAATGTACCGGATATTAAAATTCATAAGAAAGATGAGATTGATCAACTAATAGAGTTGATCAAGATCAACTTGTATAAGTCATAAACTAAGATAATAAAACGCCAAGCAAGTTTTGAGGAGGATTTTTATCATGCCATTTCAGCCAAAAGACGCACTGAAACAAGTACGAAAAGAGTTTCAAATGAAGGAAAAGAAATTGATGGGAAGTTGTTTACCTTGCTAGAAAAATATGAAGTGCAAATCCGACCTCACTTGAAGAATCACAAGAACGAGTAGGGGAATTTTTAAAGAGCGTTGAGTATAGAGAAGAAGCTGCCAAGTAGTCAAACTCATGAATGTTTAACCTATAGTTAAATGCCTTGCACCTTTTTAAAAGATGTAAGGCATTTTTCATTTGTACCTTAGTGTTTCAATTAATTATCCATTCTATCTTAGTTTTTTGTCACTCAAAAAGAAACCATTTTTTATTTATCTGAACTTTATAAACTACTACATTACTCTCTAGATATTAAATTTTATATTTCCACAATGAGGGAGTATTGTGATAATATTATCACATTAATATTGGAATATTTTGAGTAATTTCACTTATAAGTAGATTATATAATAAACTAAATTACATATTTTTCGGGAGATGGACAATGGAGATATTTTTACTAGTATTTACTATCTTAATAGGCTATCTCTTTATTAGTCTAATTAAAAAGAAACGGTTAAAAAAACAAATACCAATTGCATTAAGCTTTTTACAGGAAATTGAAAATCGAAAAAAAGAATATTTTACAGACACATCGAGAAAAGAAATAATGATGAAATACAAAGTATTCTATGAGTCTTGTATTAAAAACTCTTCAAGTAACACCTTGAATCAGTTTAATCAAGTATATTCTCACCTAGATAAACGCATTGTGAAATGGAATAAAGAATATGTTCAAAGAGAACTAAAGCAAAACGATTCTTTCTTCTCCAATATAGATGGAAAGTCCCTTGATGATCAGCAGAGAAAAGCTGTCGTGATAGATGAATCAAATAATTTAATTCTTGCGGGTGCAGGAAGTGGAAAAACGTTGACAATTGCAGGAAAAGTAAAGTACTTAGTGGAACAAAAAAAGGTTTCACCCGATGAGATTTTACTCTTAACTTATACGAAAAAAGCAGCAACAGAAATGGAAGACAGAATTAAAATCAAAATGAATATTCCCGTTGAATCTATGACCTTTCATAAATTAGGTCTTCGGATGATTACACAAAAACGTGAACAACACCCAAACGTAAGTGATCAGCTTAGAAAAAATATACTTGATTTCTTTGAGCGTGAGATTCTAACCAATCCAATATTAATGGGTAAAGTTATACATTTCTTTAGTTATTACATTAACGTTCCACAGGACTATGAGGACTATGATAACTTAGGAGATTTATATACTCATCAAAAAACTACAAGCTTAGAGACTATTAAGTCAAAGTTTGAAAAAGATATTAATGCTTTAAAGCAAGATAAGTTCACAATTGCAGGAGAAGAAGTAAAAAGCATTGAAGAAGTCATAATCGCCAATTTTTTATATCTAAACGGAATTGAATATGAATATGAAAAGATTTACCCTTACCCAAGCCCAGATCCTTACCGAAAACGCTATCAACCAGACTTTTATTTGCTTGAATACGATATATATCTTGAGCATTTTGGGATATCTGAAAATAACCGAACCCCCTGGTTGTCTTCTATTGAAGAAGATAAGTATTTAGAAGGTATGAAATGGAAACGTGAATTCCATGCATCTAACCAAACAAAATTATTAGAAACCTATTCATATTACAATAAAAATGGTGTTTTACTTTACAAGCTTGAGTCTTTATTAAAGAAAAATGGCGTGAAAATTCAACCTCGCAATCTACAAGATATCTATAAACAGATATATATAACACAAAAAGAGAAAGATCGTGACTTTGGGGAAATTATTAAACTGATTCAAACCTTTATTGGCTTATTTAAATCCATGGGCAATACAGCAGATGATTTTAAAGGAATTCGATCCGAAATACTTAAAAACGAGGCACACTTATTTATGAAAGATCGAAATCTCTTGTTACTTTCGATTATTGAATCTATTTTCACATATTACCAAGCTGAATTAAAAGTATCCGAGGCTATTGATTTTGCCGATATGATAAACGAGGCAACTTCGCTCATTGAGCAAAACCAAGTTAAACACCCAATGTATAAGTACATTATAGTAGATGAGTATCAAGACATCTCCTTTTCCCGATTCAAATTGATTAAAGCATTAAGAGATCGTACTCAAGCTAAAATCATGTGCGTTGGGGATGATTGGCAATCAATCTATCGCTTTGCAGGAAGTGATTTGCAACTTTTTATAGATTTTGAACGATTTTTTGGATTTACTAAACAATTAAAAATCGAAAAAACCTATCGCAACTCGCAAGATTTGGTCAACACTGCAGGAAGTTTTGTTATGGAAAATAAAAATCAGTTTAAGAAGCGACTGACGTCACCGAAGTTCTTAGAGCAACCCATTGTAATTTACGGATTCGATAAGAACTTTTCTTTGGCTTTTGAAAAAGCATTGCAAGACATTTTAAACCATCACGGTGAAAACTCAACCGTATTAATATTAGGAAGAAATAATTACGATTTAAACAGAATCGAACAACTCGAAAATCATTTATTTACAACACGTCAGATAGAAACAAAAACCATCATTCAATACAAGAAACACCCCAAAATGGCTATTGAATTTTTAACTGTCCATCGTTCTAAAGGATTGGAAGCCGATAACGTCATTGTTATTAATTTAGAAAATAAGACTTCTGGTTTTCCTAATAAAATTTCTGACGATTCTATCTTGAGTTATGTATTAACAGATTCAGATGATTTTCCTTTTGCAGAAGAAAGAAGACTTTTCTACGTCGCAATTACACGCACAAGAAATAAATCGTACTTAATTGCACCGCAGCAAAACTCATCCATTTTCGTGGAGGAGCTCGTTAAAGAACTACGTATTCCTTTCCAAGTAGTAACCAACGAAGAATCGATTCGCCAATATCCAAAATGTTCACATTGCAAAACAGGGACTTTGATTATCCGTGAAAATAAAACGAGCAATCAAAATTTTATAGGCTGTACCAACTTTCCCAACTGTACTCAGTCTTTTAAAGACCTTACTCTTATCAAAGACCAAGTTATCTGTCCAAACTGTAAGGGATATATGCATAGAAGAAAAGGGAAGTACGGTTCCTTCTACGGGTGTAGTAATTATCCATATTGCACGAGCACTCTAAAGGTTGAGTTAGTGACTAGCACACCCTAAACATGCTTTATTAAAATATAATTCTATTAAATGGAGTGATGGTATTGGAGACAGTTCTACAAGAAAAAACAATTCAAGATTTAATGGAGTCCGAGGAAAAGTTTTATATTCCTTCATATCAGCGTGGATATCGTTGGACAAAGTTACAGGTTAGGGAGTTATTGGATGATTTGTGGGAGTTTCATGAGCAGGATCCAGCAAAAGATGATGTGTATTGGCTTCAGCCGATTATAGTGAAGAAGAATGAAGACTCTTGGGAAGTAATTGATGGTCAACAGCGTTTAACAACAATTTCAATTCTGTTGCAGTACATAAAGAAACAGATTCCATTCTTAGTGGATCATACTTTTTCAATTTATTATGAGACCCGTCCAAAGAGTTCAGATTTCTTAGCGGATATATCTGCCTCCGAGGTCTTGAAGGATAATAACATAGATTTTCATCATATGTTTGAAGCCTATGAAATGATTCAGACGTGGTTTGCAGAGCATAAACCTCAGGCTGTCATGTATATAGCGCAGAGATTACGTGAGCAAGTGAAAGTGCTTTGGTACAAGGTTGATGATTCGTATGATGTGATTGATATTTTCTCGCGTATCAATATTGGAAAAATTCCACTTACGAATGCCGAGTTGATTAAAGCGTTATTCTTGAGCAAGAATCATTTAAGTCGTCATGATAATGACGAGGATGTTGTACGCCTAAAGCAAATTGAGATTGCCAATGAATGGGATCGTATTGAATATGCCTTACAAGATGATGAGCTATGGTACTTCTTACAAAATGATACGGATAAGGATTATCAGAACCGCATTGAGTGGTTATTTGAGCTGGTGGTCACTCATTATAAAACGAGCGTGCAAAAGAATACTCCTTACTATACCTTCCATGTGTTTAATGATTGGATGCAGAAACAGTCAGAAGAGGGTAAATCAAATTATGACATCATTGAATCAATTTGGCTGGATATTCACCGGCTCTATATGAAGGTGACCGAGTGGTCTCAAAATCGAGAGCTTTATCATTACATTGGGTACCTGCGTGCAACGAATGTGTCGATGGATAGCATCATTCTGGAGTCCAACAATGTGAAGAAAGATGCCTTTGTTGAGATATTAAAGGGAATTATTCGTAACTCCTTTGATGATGTGGATGTTGCAGGATTAACATATGAGGATAAAAAACAGTTACGCAAAGTGCTTCTACTTTTTAATATCTTGACGCTACAAAACGATGCGTTATCGAACCAGCGCTTTCACTTTGAACGTTACAAGAAGGAAAAATGGGATATCGAGCATATTCATGCGGTGAAATCTGAGATGCCACAAAAACAGGATGCACAGTGCCAGTTCTTGAAAGAAGCACTTCCTCATGTGGAAGATGTTGAGCTTTGTAAAGCTATTGAATCATTTCTAGCAGCCTATGATAAGGAGCTATTTGAAGAATTATTTGAACGTACATTAGACGAATTTGGAGACGATGAGACGAACAGTATTTCGAATCTGACGTTACTTGATGCTAGCACGAACCGCTCGTATAAAAATGCGATTTTTCCTAAAAAACGCCAAATCCTAATTGAGCGTGATAAAACGGGTGTTTATATTCCAGTATGCACGAGAAACGTCTTCTTAAAATACTACAATCCTGATGTGACACAAATGAATTACTGGGGTAAGAGCGACCGGGAGCATTATGTAAATGCACTTGTTGAGACACTTAGGACCGTGTTACCAAATGTGAAGGAGAGTGTGCAAGCATGACCGAAGCAAAGACATTTACATTTTGGGAACTTATTCAAGTCGAGAAAATTGAACGAATTGAGATTCCGATTATCCAGCGTGATTATGTGCAGGGGCGCCAAACAAAGGATGTTCAGCAGGTACGTGAGAGCTTTTTAAATGTATTATTTAAGAGCCTTAAAACGAAGAATACGATTGAGTTGGATTTCATTTATGGAACGGTAAATGCACAAGGTGTGTTTGCACCTTTAGACGGTCAGCAACGCTTAACCACACTGTATCTTTTGCATTGGTATAGTGCAATGCGCGAAGGAAGAATGGCTGAAGCTCGGGGTAATTTAGCAAGTTTCTCCTACGAAACGCGCAGCAGTAGTAAAGCATTTTGTCGTTTACTTATGCAGCTAGAAGACCTTGATTTCGATAAGGAAACAATTAGCGAGGAAATTCAAAATTCTTCGAATTTCTTTGAAACGTGGATGTATGATCCGACTGTGAAGGCAATGCTTGTAATGCTCGATGCGATACATAATTTGTATGAGGATGCGTTGTATGACACGTTGACGAATGAATGCCCTATCCAGTTCAAGTTCATTGATTTAAAGTCGTTCCAGCTAGAGGATACGCTTTATATTAAAATGAATGCGAGAGGCAAGCCATTAACACCGTTTGAATACTTCAAAGCGAAGTTACAGGCATATTTGGAGCAACTAGTGAAGCAAAATAAAATTACAAGTACTTTTTCAACACAGTTGCTATATAAAATGGATAATCAATGGGCTGATTTCTTCTGGACATACCAAAAGCAGTCATATGATCAGGCATATTTGCAGCTAATTCAGGTTATCGTAACAAATCAACTTGCACTTGATAAAGCCAATAATGAATTGGTATCTATGCTTGTCAGTCGAGAACATACGGTTAGCTTTGAAGAGATTTCAAAGGCACAGTTAGACGCTACAGCCTGGTTATCCGGTATGGAAAAAACAGTGGATGCATTCATTGCGAAGGAACATGAGCATATACCAAAGACCATTATAGATGGAGAACAATTGGTGCGTCGTTCTATGTCTACAGAAATTACATACTCTGAGCGTCTACGATTATTTGCATTCAAGTCCTATGTTTCGCAAGATGCAGTCATCGATACGAAGGCTTTGATTACTTGGATACGATTTATTCGCAATGTAACGGAAAATACACTTTATAACTCTGTTACGGAATATGTGAATTCAGCGCGAGCTATCCAACAACTTGTACCGTATGTAGATGACTTCTACAAATATTTAGCGGAGCCTACAACGAAGCTCCAAGGATTCTACGGGGCTCAACTTGAACAGGAGAAGAAAAAGGCACAACTAATGTTATCCCATGCCGGCTGGAAGTCATTACTTGAAAAAGCAGAGGATTATCCATATTTCAATGGGGATATCGGATTTTTGCTCGACTTTGCAGGTGTAACATCTGTGAAAGAAATTACTAATTGGGCTGACGAAGCACATGTAACTACTCAAGAACAGTTCATGTTTTACTATGAACGTTCGATTGCTATCTTTGGATTGGAAAAACTGAATGTCGATATAAATCTTTTTACGCGTACTTTATTAACGTTTGGCGACTATACATTAATGAAGGGAAGAAACTATAGTTTCTTAACGGAGGGCTTTGACCGTGATATTAGTTGGAAACGACTGATGCGAGAGGAGAATGCGTGCTATCTGAAGGAGTTGTTCGATGTATTAGATAAGAATAATATCGAGGTAAGCTTACAAAGTATTATTGAGAAATCTGATGTTAAAGATTGGCGTCGATATTTCATACAATATCCACTTATTTTAAATGAGACATGTGGTTCAAAACGATTTATTCGTTATAACGATGAGCATAAAATACTTCTATTAGAGCATAGTGCGACTAATGGCTACTGCCAAGAGTATTATAGCTATGCGTTATACGCAGCGTTACAAGAGAAAAATATTGAATCTGATTACTATCATTCGCTGGGACGTGATGGTGAAAAGTATATAGGAGTTGCAAAATTGGGCTGGAACATTTCCTTCAAGGAAGGAAAATTTACCTGGAGAAATGAAACTGACCAGGTACGGAAAAGGAAAGAACTAGAGGATGTCGTGTCAGAGGTGGAAAAGGAATTGAATCTTTCTCATACTTGAAACAGTGTGGAGATGTGATGTTTTTTTATCTTATAAAAGATGTCCACTGTAGATAAAAGTTCAACTAATTAAGAACATTTGTAATTTCAAAAGCCTTAGTGCAATTATTCCGGAATTATAAAAGTTCAGTTGTAAAATTATAAAATAAAAAGCTGACTCCAGTTTTGGAAATCAGCTTTTTAAACTGGCATTTAATACTATGATATTTAACTTAGTTCTCTATTTTTTATACTTTAAAGTAAAATAGTTAATACCATCTACCCTATGAATAGATCCTTCAAATCCACTAATACTAATTATTCCACCATTCTTTAATGATTCCATGTGATTTAAGGTATCTTTACTTTCAGTTACAGAAGCTACTGATTCTATTAGAAATTTTATAATCTTATACTGTTCTTCAGAAAAATCCTCCTCTTGATCTAATAAAGCAATTCCTTTAACATCCCAATTATCATCCGTATGAACATAAAGATGCCCAGTGTAATCGAAAATCATGCCTTCTGGTTCAACTTGAAAATATGATGGGCGTTGGAACAAAATATAACCCAACTCATCAAGCGATTTTTGTGAATTGTTGGTCTGAAGGTCGTCTACAAAAATATCGCTAGCTATAGTACCAGTAAATATCTGATTAAAATCAATATTTTCTAGAGAATCATGACTCCTATTTTCATTATCCTTTAAATCTTTCTCTTCAACATCATTTGAACCCGGTGAGCTATTCTCTACTATGGGTTTATCATTATCCTTTACCTCTTTACTTAAAGACCAATAATCCCAAAAATAATTTTTAATTTTGGTTTTTGAATGTGAATTAACAGTTGAATCTAAGTTCTTTTTAAGTCCCTCGATTTCCATATGTAATTCATCAATTAGTTTATCATTATCTAACACACTATTAATATTTTCATTTAATTCTTGTGAAACTTCCATAATTAAAGGAACTTCTTCTTCAAACCCATTTTCTAACTTAACATTCTCAGTGCCTGCATGTATAACTAGTAGCTTAAAAGTTTCAGAAGGTTTATTAAAGACTCTTTCAGTGGTAATTAAAATTGCTTCTTCCCCAGTGGAACCAAAACTTCTACTTACTGAATATGTATTGTCATCGAACTTTTGATGAACAATTCCATAATAGTCAAATGCATTTCCTTCTGAATTTAAGGGTATAGTTTTTTTTATTGACAAGCTATCTTCAGTTAACACCGTTATTCTTTCTTGCTCATCTTTAATTTTACTTTCTATATCGCTAGTTGAAGTATTAAGTTTTTCGACTTCAATTTTAAATTTATTTAAATTAGAAGCCTTTTCTTCTAATTTATTCGAATCAATCACCAAGTTTTCTAACTCGTCCGTAAAACTTAAAAGTGTAATAAAGTCGTTTTTAGTAATGAGATTCTCATAATACCGTTTTACCAAAGCTTCACTTTCATCGTTCTCTGATTCTAAAAGTTGTTTTATTCCCTTTTCAATTTTAGATACTGAGTAATCTTCATCTTCACTTTTAACTAATTTCAAAAACATTTCTCTATATTCTTCGTCAGATGTTTGAACTGAATTAATTTTAGATTCAGATGAACAACCATAAAGTAAGGTAATTATTGCAAATAAAAGGTAGCTTGCTTTTCTTTTCATTTCCACTCATCCTCCATTAATAATTATTGTATTTTTAAGTTTTATGAATTTTTTAGCATTAAAATAATTTATATGTACGTCAACGATAATTTTAATCGCACTTTAGGTACCCCGGCCTCTTTCTATGGACAATTTTACCACTTAATATATTCCAAATCTACTAGAATTAATTAATTTCCGGATAATCTATACTTACGGTAGCAACATGTACAGTGTCATTTTAGTTGGTAATTTGCACTTATTTTAAATGATTTTTTGCACATAAAAGTTCTATACAATAGGTCCCATATTCTTGAATAAGAGGTTGTAAAATTATTGAAAATTTGAAATAATTACTTTAAGTTATAGAATATAATTATAAGGGAATTAAATGGTAATAATTTATTTAGGGGGTTAGGACTATGAAGAATATGGAAATGAGCATTAGTATGCAGTGTAGTGTCTGTGGTAATGAACAGTTCTCCACTGTTGATGAGAGTATTGATATGGTGGACGCTCTTGATGAAACGGAAGTAATGTGTTCTGACTGTGGTCGAGTTACTACAAAAGCACAACTCATGGAAGAGAACAGCCACATAATCAACGCTAACATTGGGGACTTCAAAGATGAGATTATGAAGCAGGCACAGAAAGACATTAAAAAAATGTTCAAAAAGTTTAAATAGGAGGCATTATGAATTCATTAGAACTATGGTTACAATTTAAAGATTTCTTCATTGATCTTGTCAAATATGGCTTTCCTGCAGTAGCACTTGGATTATCTATACTTTCATACAAGGATTCAAGAAAAGCCAATAAGGTTCAAGACAGACTCAAAGAAGTAGAAGAAAAACTCAAGAAATATGAGTTAGAAGACAAAGAAAAGGAACGTGAAGAAGCGACTAAGGCGTGTGTCGAAGCTCGAATTGGCAGGATTTCCAAAGGCAAGTACAAAATGAAAGTTTGGAACTCTGGTAAAGCTACTGCCTACAATGTTAACTTCAACATTCCAGAAGAATGCGAAGAGGTTGTAAGGAGAGACAAAGTACCTTATGAGTTTCTTGAATCAGGAAAGAGTTTTGAGGAGCACGTTCTAGTAGATTTTGAAACTCCTAATAAATTCAAAGTCACTACAACTTGGATGGATAAGCAAGGAAGTCCTTATTCAAAAGAGCAAATAGTAACAATCTAAGCCTATATTGACCGTCTCCTACTCGGAAATAAGGCGTTGCAAGGTCAATTTGGTAGATGGTCAAATTTGGTATATAGCAAATAAACAATAAAAGAGGAATAGTATGAGAGGAATTAACCAGAGTTTTCAAATGATTGAAATCAAATCAAATATAGATAAACCACTTTTTTTCAACAATGTAAAAATCGAAGGTGTAATTAAGGTTAGGGATTCAGAATGAGGAAGAGGTATCCGTCATAGACAGTCTTTTTTTTTTAGAAATTTTGGGGGTCTTACACCATACGATATAATGAACCTATTTTTAAAACTTCCCAATCGTGTGGTTATGTCAACCTACTTTGAATAACCAATACAATTCAGTTTGATTATTAAAAGGAAGAACTTTCTTGTGGGAATTATGAGGATTTGAAATAATTCTTAGGTTTATAAACAAAAAAGGCGAGGTGACAAGAGATGGACAATGAAAAGTCCCTAGAAATTCTTCGGGTAATCACAGAAAAGGAAATCGCTTATCAAAGAGCAGTGGCACTATCAGTTAAAGCACTAACAGAAGATGAACTTAATTGGATAAGGCAGGTTTTTAGTGGTGATGATATTGATTCTAAGCTAACAGAAGAAGAACTTAATTGGTTAAAGAAGATAAGTGAGGATTATGGCTGTGATTATGGTGGTCTTATTAAACTACCTCCACCCTATGTTCGTCTAAAAAAAACACTATTTGAACAAGAGGAAAATAAAGAAATTGTAAGAAAAGACTTAGACTCTCTAAGAAAAATTATGAAAAAATTTACTCCAAAAGAATTGATTGAGCTTGGAAATAAAAATTTAAGAGAGAGTCGGAGTATAAGGAATTTCGCTGGTATTTATATCATACATAATCGTTTGAAAAACATTTATTATATTGGACAATCAAAAGGAGTATTCGGAAGGGCTTATCAGCACTTTGTAACAAATCCATCAGAAAATAAGGCAAGGTATGAAGGAACCGTTGAATTCAACCTTCCTGAAATATATGATGATTATCGTTCAGGGAACAAATTTAATATTAGTTTAATCCCTTTAGAGAATACATCATTTTCAACGCTAGACGAGTTAGAGAGTAATGCTATAAGTGCATACAATGCATCAGTTGAATATGGTGGTTATAATCGGACACACGGTAATCGTGTAATCAATAAATCTTCTTTCAATAATGATGATCAGGAAACAGCTGCGAATTTAATATTGAATAAGATAAAAGTAACGGAAATTTTTTCAACCCTTAAAAATGATAAGAAGAGGTGGGATTACACTAGAACTTTATCATTGGAACTTGTATTGCCGCACAATAGAAATTTCCACAGTAACTTTGTTAATAGGATAAAAGAGTATCAAAAAACTAATAAAAAAAGCAATTATAAGAAGTGATCAAACTTTATTATAAAAAATTGATAATTAAATTCAAATAAACCATCATTTTGATCAATCCTTTTTTCAAAATGATGGTTTTTATTTGCAATAAAATAGGGGCTACGGTGAACTTTTTAATCAAACTTTATTCAAAAGCTACAATCGTGACGAAACAAGAAAGGAATTTCTCAAATCATTCTATTATGGCAATGTAAACTTTCATTTAATAAACTTCTTTAAAATAAACGTATTTTGATCCCGTCTCTCAAAGTAATATATTAACTCATTGATAAGATATTTATATTCCGAAAAAACTTCCTTCCCGATTTGCAGTTTAAATTGGAAGTCTATTGAAATTAAATAAAATCTGTTCCCGGTACTTATTACTCTCATTTTTTTAATTTCATCAGGGACATTTAATACCCTTATAGTTAATAACTTTTCTTCATTTCCTAGGTTCTTAGCATTTAAATGACTTTCATACCATGAGTTTATAATTGGATGAAATTCGTAATCTTTAAATTCTTTTGTGATATTTTCATATTCATTTAATATAAATATTTTAAGAGATAACTGATTATCATAGAGTGGTATTGTGTTACTATACTTCTCTGAGATTTTTGTTGCTGCTTCCCTTGAATTTATTCCAATTAAATATAACTTAACAGCATCAATGTTAGGCAAACCATACTTCATACATTCATTTAACTCTAATAGTTTCACACTCAAGTCTTCTCGTTGATTCATTAATAATATTTTTGAGAATGTATTAATCACTAAAGGTAACTCATAATAAAGCTTTCCCCAATCAAAATTAGTAAATATTTCTGCTTTTACTCTATCTCCTGATAACCATGAAATAATTTGGTCTGCATTTAATGAATTCTTACCACTTCGGTATAAATTTAATTCCGAGTTTGAAATATCAATTAATAATGTGACTAATTCATTTAGATAGTTTTCTTTAACTAATATACTTTCTAAAAGATCTTGAAAGCTTTCTAGATATTTAACAAATGAAATTGCTATTCCGGACTTTAAATATAATTCTTTTTTATCAGAATCCTGATAAGTACGTTTTATAAAACGAGCTCTCGTTAGAATCATTTGCTTCAATTTCTCTTCATTAAATTCTTCTGCTTTATTTTTAGCAAGTAAGTATGAGAAACTCGATGTCACGATTTTCTCTAAACTTTCTACCTTAAAATCTTCTTCATTTAACAAGGCTAAAAGGGTATCATCTAATAAATACAGATTAGTGTCATTTTCAAAATTCTCATTACTAGATATTAATTCTAACAAAGTTTCGAAATTTATATCAGCCTCTTGAGATAGTTGATATATTTTTTTTAAAACAAAAAAAACTCCACTTTCTACTTTTTCAATAGGACCATCTATAAATTCCTCAAAAATTTTAGCTTCATATTTCACTTTTCCTCTCCCTTGACTTCCATCTATTGCAAAAAGTACTTTTCCCTCAATATCAGTATATGAACGTCCTGCTCTTCCTATAATATTGTTAAATTCACCCTTGGATATAAGATTCTTCGCTGGACGATAGTGTCCAATTAGTATCGTAGAAACACCAATATTTACTCCTTGGCCTAAAGTTGATGTAGCAATAATAATTTTAGGATTTGAATTTCTAAGCAGTCTTTCTGTAGCCATCCGCAAATCATTTGGTAATGAAGCATGATGAATAATAATACCTTTTTCTGCGACTTTCTCATATTCACTATTTTCTCCATAGTAATTTTTCAAAACTATTTTATACTTTTCCCATTCCACTTCATTATCCCAATTGTTATTTTCTAAGTTATCTAGAATCATAGAATAATCATTTATATAACCCTTTATCATATCTTTACGTGCTAAATAAATTAGTACTTTACCAGAATTTGAAAATTTAACTGCGCTTAGCATAATTGCTTCTCTTTTATTTTTTGGCATTATTCTTTTTTTAGAAACAGGTATACTATCTACAAAATTATGGTTGAAAGGGTTACTTTTCCCTCTCCATTTTATAGTGACATTATTATTTTGATAAATTAACACACCAAATCTTTTTTCATTCATTGATTCGAGAGAAGAATACTCATATCCTTCATTTCCATTTAACCATTTTGCAATATGCTCCGTATTTGGTAGAACTGCTGAGAGAACTAAAAACTTGCCATGCATTTTAACTACATAATATTTTAGTTCTTCATAAAAGATTTCATTTCTTGTAAACCGTAGATCCTTACCTATTAAATGACCTTCATCAAGAATTACTAACTTAATTCGACTTTTCACTTCTTCATTGTTACGTAACATCATTTTTGCTTTCTCAGGTGTAACAATCAGTACCTGTGAATCTCCTTGCAAAAAATTATCAAATAGGGATTCTGTTTCGTCTCCATACATGTTAGAAACATTGATATTTAGTTTTGTTAAGTTTTTTGCAAGAGATGTCTCTATTTCATAAGCTAAAGATTTATATGGAGCAAGATATAAAATTATAGCGTTTGGATCCTCAATCATTGCCTTTAATATATTTATTTCTGCAATTTTTGTTTTCCCACTGCTTGTAGGTATAGCTATTACGGCACCTGAATCATTCATACTAATTTTTACTGCTGATATCTGTATTTGGAATAACTCAACTATACTTGGAAAATTAAATAAGTTACTTAAAATATATTTGTCTATAACATCATTTTTTTCGCCTAATAAAGGTGGTAATACATTCCACAATGAAACTTTATTAAACTTTTCGAAAAGTAATTTTAGTAATTTAAAAATATACCAAGCTAGAATATCTTTATCAATCTCTGCTAATATAATCAAATCCGAAATATTATTAATAGCATTATTAATATAATTTTCATTTCCACTAGTTAGGTAATTTAAGTAATTTTTCATTGCTTCGGTCAAAATTTTTATATACACAAAGGTATCTTGTTCAAATTCCTCGTTATCTAATTTTTCCAGAACATCTTCAAAAGAAACACTCTCTACAAATAAATTTTGATAATCTTTTTTCAAAAATAAACTTATTATATTTGAAATTTTATTTTTCTGATTAAAATTTTTCATTAAAGCAAATGACTTCGAAAAATCACCTGTAACATAATACGTCATAGATGATATTAAAAGATAATATTCTTTCTCTGCTGCAATCGCTCCATAATAATATAGATTTTTTAAAAGATCCGCAGAAATCTTAAAAGCATCATTTCTAATTTTACTTAATTCTTCATCTTCATTTATACCTGAAATTTTAAAAGCCGTATTTAGATATAATTGAACTAACATCAATAGCTTTATATCTAATTTGTCATCATATTTAGGGTAATTCTCTAATGGTTCATTAATATCTCTTAATGTTGAGCGAGAATAAGATTGAGCTATTAAATTTTGAAAATATGCATCTTCATGGAACTTATTGTATGATTCAATGATTTTATTCTTCATCTTCATCTTCATCTCCTTCTAACAATCGAAAAGCAGTTTGAAAGCAGAGATCAGCAAAAGCATCTGGATTTCTAATATTCATCGAAATTACAGCGAAATTCGGATTACTTGATACCAGATGACTCTCAATATGTTTTGCAGCATTATGATTGCTTATTAATAGACCAATATTAACAATGTCGATTTCATCTTTAGCAATTTTAAAAGATAATTCCTCAAGCATCTCAGCCTCTTCAAATCTTCCCATTGTATACAGTAAATTAGTCGTGAAACCTATCGATAGAGGCCGAGTAATTTGTTTTCCATATTCCTTGGTTAATTCTTCTACAGCACTCTGAGATGGAGTAGTGCGAAACTTAGATTCACCAGTATAAACTTTTAAGAAAGGATTATCTTTATTTAATAGTAAGATATCGTCTCCCTTCATAGACTGTTCAACGTTAGGATTATACCGAAGTCTATTTATAAATACTTCATTATCTGTTACTCGCTCTAAGTATTCACCCAGGATTATTTCTCCTAAATTCCCTCTTTGAGTTTTTTGTTCCGTTGGAAGTAAATTTTGACTCTTAACAAACTCACTAAAGTCGTATTTGTTAAGAATCGATTTTTTCTTCTTTAAATAGTCTAGCCTTTCGGGCAAAATATGGTGTTCTTTTATCATATCCGCTAAATCAGGAATCGGATTATTAACTCCTTCTTTAACAGTTAAAGTTCTATGAATTTTATAAGAACCACTATTTTTTCTAAATTTATCATTAGATTCCAGCCAAATACTGAATAGAGGACAAGCTTTTGGATGTTGTTTTAGATGCACAAATTCTATTGAAGAATCATTCAAAAGTTTTCTCTCCTTCCAATTGTAATTATGTTTATTATTACATATGAAATACTTCTATTGTAAAATTTGCCTGTTTAATCTATTTCAAAGTGTTCGTAAAAGTACACTTTTACGAACTGTTTTATATTACTCATAATTTATGATTTTTACAGTTCGTAAAACTATAAAAACCATTTTCGAACGTCCTCTTTTTTTCACCCACTTTTATGAACGCTTTCGATAGAAGAATAGAAAGAAGTTCTGAATGAGGTGTAAGAAAATGGATAACGAAAAATTTGAATACGTACGAGTAGGTATTGAGGATCAAGATGAAGGTCGACAGCCTGAGGCTATGAACAAGTTGGGACTTAGTGAACGGGACATTTTTATGAAGAAGAATTATTATAGCTACTTATATAATAGAAGAAACTCATTTCACACATTAGATTTCCATTTGTAAATATAGTCAGTCATTTAATTTTCTTCTAATACTACTAGAGCCTTACTACATTAGACTCGTAGTAAGGCTCATTAAAGTTTTTTATTTTCGGAATCCGAATCTTTAAGTAACGCACCCGTTTGTTTAATAAGAAAACCTTTCTGTTGTCTATTTATGGACTTGGTCACTAATTGTTTTAAACATCCGCGTGTAAACATCTTTTATGTTCACTTCGTTTTTCACATCGTTATGCAAACCATATCGCCAAACATCAGTCTTATTTTGTTCTCTTCCACCATTTAGGTAGCCAGTTGCATAAGAGGTTTCATCTTCAATTTCAAGTGCAGTTTCATATGTTAGGTTTTCATTCACAAAAGGAAGATGTCTTTTTAGGGATTCAATAAAAAAGGTTGGAATTGTTAGACCTTGATAAGTTTCCACATATATGTCGTCATCAGCTTCAGAAAAATGTGCAGGTGTAATAAAAACTGCGTCAAATTCATTTGAAGTCTTCTTTACATCTCCAGCAATATCTTCTAATGATTTTTGAGTAAATGTAATATTTTCTTCTCTCACTTCGGGAATATCACCGATAACTATAATGGACAAATCACGACCACTATATATTTCAGATTTCACTTCATCTTTGTTACAAGCCCCTAAGAAAAACGTAAGTAGTATAATAAATGGCATAATCTTTTTCAAACAATACACTCCAATCTCTTGATGTTTTGTTACTGTCCCTATTAAACTAAACTGCTCTTTAGTTTAAGTGTAACATTTCACAATGCACATCTGAGAACAACTTAATGTTTTGGACATAAAAATAGACCATCGAAATGATGGCCGTATTTTGCTAAAGCACCCGTTAGTTGAATTTAAAAATTCAAAAAACTAAGTAACTAGTAATCCAATTAACATTATAAGTCATAGCTGTCTAGGTTTTATCTAATATTAAGGTTGCTTTCTGATTTAACCTGTAATAAAATAGTTACATATGATACATTTTAATTCAGGAGACCAACTACTTACTTTTTTAGAGGCTTTATCTAACCCACAAAGGCTAAAAATTATTTCTGTCCTATCTGAAGGAAAACAATATGTTAGCCAACTTGCAAGAGAATTGGACATAAGTAGACCACTACTGTACCTTCATTTAAAAAAATTAGAGGAGGCAAATATTGTTTCGAGTGATATGGAAATTTTAGAAAGTGGCAAAGCGGTTAAATACTACATTCTTAATTCATTTCAATTTGAAATGAACGAACAAATTGTACATCAACTTTCAGCAACTCTAACCATAAAAAAGAAGAACTAATAAAGGGGATTATTTAATGCATAACACAACAGATTTACTAATTCAAAGCTTAATTTTTAATTTTTTTATTGATTTGGTACCATTATTAGTAGTTACTCTAATTGCTTGGCTAATTCTTTCTAAAGTATTAAAGCGTTATGAACTAAGAGCTAATGAAAAGCTGATGCTCGAGCGTGAAAATACAACACTACTTCAAAAAAGAGTGGACGATTTAAATGAGCGATTAGTGGGAATTGAAAAATTGCTAAAAGAAGTAGAATAAACAATACAGCAGAACCCGGTTTCTTGAAGAAATCGGGTTCTTTTTTCTATCTTTCTTCTTCAACTAACCTGCTGCGTTAGTTTAAGTGTAACATTTCACAAACAATACCACCTCGCGAAAAATCAATCCTTGCCTTTAACATAGCCTTTTTAAAAAAGAAAAAACTATCCAATGGGATAGTTTTTTGAAAATCAAATTATAATGCCCTTATGCTTAAACTTAGTTTACTGCGGAGTTGGTTTATGACTTGAGTCGGGACCATAAAACCATCTGTTCCATTGATTCCCTTGAATCTTTGATTAATGAAAGCTTTTTTTGTCACTTTAGTAACAGGTACCAATACTTGAACTGTACTGCTGTATAAACCATTCGGATACTGAGTAAAAGGCTTATTAGTTGACCACCACAAAGCTCCCAATTCTTTTCGATCTAAATCAATAACTCTATAGTCACTTCCTGTATAAGCCCAAATTACTGAGTGTTCTCCCCAAGGGTTCTGTTGAAATGACAGGACATAAAAATCCCAATCAGGATAAATTTTTTCAAGTATGTCAATTCCATAGACAGCTACGTGGTGACAAATGTTCCCGACAACCATTGGATTTGATAATCTTTTCGGTTTAGCCTGGTCAAACATTTCGAAAAGAGTAGGATGAAATTCTTCCTTCATAAATTTAAATACTTGTAACTCCTTTGCATCACTTATGTTGACTTCATCCATTATTCTTGACATTTGATACGAACGTAAGATTGATTTACATTCGGGGATGCCAGCATAATTAGTCCCAAGTATTTTTAATACTTCCTGTTGCATCTGTAGTATATTCATTTTTATAATCTCCTCTACACAAATTTTCCATACAATTTCAGTATAATTGACGTAGGTAAAGATAACTATAAAAGGTTTAAAATCCCTTAATGGAAAAGGCTATGTTAAAGTTAATGGTTGATGATTCTGTAGAGAAAGATGAGATTGGAAATAATTATCCAATCTCGTCTTTCTCTGTTTTTTTTTACTAAACTGCTCGTTAGTGAAAAATAATATATTTTCACCATACAAATTTAGATAATATGACCATTAACTTCAGTTTTTCCTGTACAGACATTCATTCGCAAATTGTTATAAATCGTCCAACGAGAAAAATGATCTTTCGTTTATTTTACCTCAAAATTCTAGGGGCTTACTCACCTACCATACCGTCCCCATCATTATCTTGCATATATGCGTATAACCAATGGTCACTCGTTATCGGCATACTAAAACCTGCGTCTTTTGCTTCTTTAATCGTCACCTTGCCATTACCGTTTGTATCAACACTAGAAATATCACCGTTTGTGTTTGAACTAGTTGAATCAGAAGGCTCACTTTCTGTTAAACCGAGAGATGTATTTACTTCATCAGGGTTCACATTGTCAAATGTATCAACGATCTCGTTACCCATTAATGTATAGGTATACTGATAACTAGAAGGGATCTGCGTTTCCGTATTCGGATATGTGATAATTGCTTCAAAATTAGTGGCTCCACCTGCGCTACGGATCACGTTTTCCATATAAGCTTGATCGCCATGTCGGTTGAGCGTACTATTTTGTGGGGTAATATTATAAGCATTCGATACCCCTCCGTTAGAATCAGCAACTATATGCCCTTCATCCAAAACGTCACTTTCGACGCCAGGAACCTTTGCCTCATCAGAATAGTATCTGCCAGACGATAAGACAGGTTCGTTACTGTCATCTTGTATAATGATTTCGTCAGCAATGACACGTACTAGTTGACCATATTCATTAGTAAATGCCCAATATTCACGGTCCCCGTAACCAATGTCAACGACGACGTTAGTTTCACGATATCCAGACAAATCGCCACCATCAACTTCAATAAGTTTGTATCCTGAGAACAGTGCTTCTGCCTTTGCTTTAGCTTCTGACTCTTCCTTTGCTTTGGCTTCTGCCTTTGCTTTGGCTTCTGCTTCTGCCTTCGCTTTAGCTTCTGCTTCTACCTTCGCTTTGGCTTCTACTTCTGCCTTCGCTTTGGCTTCTACTTCTGCCTTCGCTTTGGCTTCTACTTCTGCCTTTGCTTTGGCTTCTACTTCTGCCTTTGCTTTGTCCTCAGAACTCTTTTCCTCATTCTGATCCTCTGCTTTTAAGGTTTTCGAACTTTCAGATGAACAAGCAACTAAACTAAAGATTAAAAATAAAGCAAATAAAACTACTAAATACTTTTTCAATTCAATAACCCCCACATAATATTTTTTCTATTATTATATAACAATATCATATATTGTAATATTTTTACTTATTTATTATCTTAAATTATTTAGGTATGGAATGTTAAATATAAATAGGAGATGTAACAAAACTCGTCCTTTTCTGAACACGACAAAAATGCATAAAAAAACATCATTTTTGTTTCATAACGTTCAACAAAACTCTGCCCATTAATCTATGTTCATTAACTATGAACATATCATCTTATGTTACTATTAATATAGGATGAAAATGGAAATGAGGAATTACTGGTGTTAATTGGATATGCTCGTGTTTCAACTGGTTTACAAAACTTGGATTTGCAAACAGATGCGCTTACTCAATATGGATGTGTGAAAATTTTTCACGATAAGATGAGTGGATCAAAAAAACAGCGACCTGGATTAGCAGAAGCGCTGAAATATGCTCGTCAAGGAGATACCATCGTCGTATGGCGATTAGATCGTCTGGGTCGAAACATGCAAGACTTGATTGACATAGTCAACAATCTGAATAACCAAAGCATTGGTTTTCACAGTCTTCAAGAGAATCTCACTATGGATCGTGGCAACGCTACCGGACAACTGATGTTTCATCTCTTTGCGGCATTTGCTGAGTTTGAACGAAATCTTACTCAAGAACGTTCTGCTGCAGGAAGAGTGGCAGCTAAAGCACGGGGGCGACTTGGTGGGCGTCCAGAGAAATGCGGAGTGAAAGATATTGAAATGATGAAAGCTCTTATTGATGGAGGCACACCTATAAAAGATGTGGCAAACAGATGGGGAGTCTCTCGAACAACTATTTACCGCTACTTGGAACGTAAGTGATCTGATTAAGAAACACTATAGTTTCTATAATTTCACCTGTATATATAGAAGAAACTATCTCATAATTAAAGCCTGAATTTCTCCAGTATTAATTACGAGATAGTTTAAAGTTCTGTAAATAAGTAATTTTAAGTGAAGGAAATTTAACGAATTTTGTATTATACGCTGTGATTTATAGTTGGTACGTATTAACCAACAAACCAAAATACACCCTCAAATATCATCCCTATTGTTAACCAGGTAAATCCAAATTTCAAATACTTATACTTTTTAACACAGACTTGAGCTAGACTATAATTTTGACGTCCCATAGCACGCAAAAAATCTTCATCTACAACTCTTCCAAGAAAATTTACATATATATCACTACTCGTGAATGATCCAATTCCTCCCCATGACATATATAAATTGGAATCCGTAGTGTATCTTGGCCAAAGAACTCTCCAAATGAAAAAATAACAAGCTAGAACTAATGGAATTAAGCCTAATAATAATCCGAACTGATTGAATGACAGATTATTAAACCCCTGTTCCTTGGCTGCTTTTCCGAAGAATCCTAACATAACTAAAGTAGCTCCTAAGGCTACACCAGCTTTCCCATCAGCAAACTTAATATAATCCCCAATATAAACTAAATTATGTTTATGATAGTCGAACAAACGCTCCGTATTTTCTCTTATTGGGTTCAAATTAATATACCACTCCATACCAAAATTCAGGATTACCATGTTCATTTCTTTTGAGATCTATAGGCAGAGTTTTGCATACGGAAAACGAAAAGTCGTATTTACTTTCAGCAATTTCTTTACAAATTTCATCCATCCCAACAAAACAATTTGCATTTTTAATAATTTTCTCGAGTTTATGAGCAACATTTACAGCATGTCCTATAGAAATAAGCTCTTGATGTTTCAAGCTACCAAAAATTGTAATTATCGTATCTTCACCATATGAAAGAGAAAATCTATATTTACTTCTATCCATATTCATTTTTGTACTTAGAAACAAATCAATCATCATTATTGATTTACATGCATTTTTGATAGCTCTTTCAGCATTAACACTGTCATCCTTCTCGGAATTCTTAGCTGGGAAATGCATACTTATTCCATCTCCAGGAAATTTTTCAATAATTCCGTCGTGAGTATAAATAATATCTGTAATGCCTTTAAATAAGTATTGTGATTCTGCAGCAAACTTTTTTGCTCCTCTATTTCTAATACTAAGAGAAGAACCTGATAAATCAAAAACAACTGTTGCTGCCGGGAAATCTTCATAAGTACCGATTTTTTCAGTGGGTATATCAGTAATTGAAAAACTTTTCTTCAAATCGCTGTAAATTAAACTTTCTAGAATTTTTCCATCTTTTATTAATTTATGAATAGGGACGTTTCCTTTTCTTAATTCAGTCATAAATTTCATAATCTCCTTTATTTATCCAGTATTACTAGTTAATAATATAATAAAGTTCATATAATTCAAATGAATATTTTATCCAGCACTTTAGTTAGCAGCACTAGGACTTGAACTTTTTTAATTACGTGAATTGGCACAACAATAAACCGTCGCATAGCTAATTAAGCTATTGAAAAGCTTTCTTGCTTTTTATGACACAGTATCGTCCAAGACGCACTACTATTCAATATATACTAAAAGATCTCTTCCAACATCAGTTAATTGACACAGTGTTTTTCCATCCGCAGCATTATAAGCTTCCATCAATCCTATGTTTTGTATTTCAACAACAGAATGTTGAATTCTTTTTAATTTATTAATATCTGTAATGTGTTTTAACTGGCTGTATGCTTGTGTAAATTCTGTATAGAAATCAGACTTAATTTTAGGTCCGAAAGATATAGACGTACCTAATTGAATTGATGGCCAGTTTTGATAGTCTGCAATAATAGTTATTGCTTGAGGTGTTAATCTTTCTATTTGTCCTAAAGCATATCTATGTCTTTCAAATAATTCCTCAAAATTCCCTTCTTCTATTATTTTCTTTAGCACAGTCGACAGATGTTCCGTTAATTCAGGATCTGGCGGTGAATCATCTATGATTCTTAGTATTTTGTTAAACAGGGTATTCCCTTGAGGGTTTTTTAAAAGTTCACTAAGCATTTTAACGCCTTTCGCTTGTTCATCAACTTTATTAAAGTATTGTTCAAGTAAGATCAATTGCTTTGCTTCAGTAATATTTTGATTTACTTCTTCATTCCAAGTAAGGACAGTAGAAATTACATCTCCCACAGCTCCAAATAAAGATAATCCTTTATCTCTAATCACTTTAAAACTGTGTTCTTTCATAATTTCTTCTTCATGTTTTTCATCTAAATTAATGCTTTCTAATCTTTTATCAAGAGTTTTCCCAGTGACTTGAAGATACTCTCCCGAATTTTTCGCAATAAATATTAGTTCACTCTTCTTATCCATAAATTCATCTCCTATAAAAAGTTATGAAGGAATTAGAATAAATAATTTCTATATACCTAATCGTTTTTGAAAATATGATGGTATTTCAATACTATGTAAATCAGCTATCATAGTATAATATTCAAATAGTTCAGGCTCTTGTTCAAATAATTCTACTAAGGTTTTACCAAATTGCCAAGGGTAATTTGGTTTTGAAAAAGTACTATAAAGAGCTCTAACAACGTCCTCATTAAAATTGTAAATGCGTAAATAATGACAAAGCAAATTTTTATTTTCCCTTGCCCAATCAAATGAATTAATTTTAGGGAAATCCGAGTGAAAAGCTATGTCCCCAACCGTTTTCAAAAAAATGCTTTCTTTTAAAACATTAAATTCTACTTGGTTTTCAGCTGATATATCAACAAAAAATGTGTCACTATTATTTTCTGTAATCGCAATAACGAATTCTTCAAATTGATCCTTTGGAATTAATTTATAACGTAGAAGCGAAACAACTATTCTGTAATGAGAAAAACTATTTTTTAATTCCGTCTTCCATACCATTCGAATAAATACTGGATCAGTTTTAAACTGATAAATTAAAGAAGTCTCTATAGCTAATAAATTTATCAACAAACTTTTATTTTCTTTAAAATAATTTAATACATAGGGCAGAAATTCTTGCTTTAAATTTAAAAGTTCTTTATAAAATGTTAAAACGTTGGCATCGTCATAATGGAATGTTTTTTTACTAATTACATTTTCATACGTAGTCTCTAAGAAATCCTTTAGTTCCAAAGGTATCATTACTTCTGGTATTATTTTTATTAAATAGGATGGATTTTTATCGCTAGGAGTTCTTGTTATATCAAAATGATTCTTTACCTTTTCAATTAGATGAGAAACTCCACCATTAACGTTGAATTTTTCTAAATTTGATTCAATAAATAACCAAAAACTTTCTATATGACTATAATCGATTTTGTTTTCTTTACCGTGAGCACAGTCATTTCTACGGTTTTTCCAATAAATATACTGATTACGTGTATCCTCAGACAAATTGAAAATATCAAAAGGTTTTTGCATAATTATTGATTCTATTACTTGTCCATCAGATTTATCCTCATCGCGTAACTTCGAATTTATTTCGATCCATTTCTTTTCGTATGTCAATGCAGTAGGAGGAATTTTTGCATTTAAAATTCTCTCCATTATGATATTTTGAAAGGAAAGAAAGGAAAAAAGCAAAGCCCCTTTATATGCCCGTGATCGATAACATAGTATGGATTCTTTAAACAAATCGGATGTACGGGAACTAAAATCTTGTTGTGTTGACCAATCTTCAAATTGGATTTTCATTAATGCACCACCTCTTATGAAAACTCGTATTGTCTGATTATGGAGCACTAGCAAATTTTATTTACAAGTTAAAAAATCAATCGGAAGCTCTATTAGAACCCTTTTAAAATCAACCTGTTTATATACTTTTCTGGGTTATTGTTTTTTATCTTTTTGAGTATGAGTGATTTTATGTTGAGTTTTTTTATTTAAGGACAATAGTTCTGTAATACGCTGTCTATCAGAAAAATGGACCGGGAACATGTAAAGATGATTAACAGCTATATTCACTAAAATTTGCCTTGCTAAAATATTAGAAGTTGCAGATAAAGTATCAATAAACTCTTCAATTTCTTTGAAAGGTATATGTTTTCCATGTTCAAATTTAATTGATAAGTCGATTAGACGTATTGCAGTTGTATCATTTTTTTCTAAAATCATTGAAAAAGTTTCTGATAGATTCACTGATCCTAATGAACTAGTGACTTTGCTTATGAAAAAATTAGATATTGCTGCCATGAGATTGAAAACAAAATTTCTTGCAAGTGAGTCTGCTTTATCAGTTCCTGCTACATTTTTTTCGAAAATAATTCTTTCCACTTCACTAATAAGATGCTCTTTGTTTTGCTCAAATGTAGTTAAAAATGTACTTAGGGAGCGCATGCTGAGTAAATATGCCTCTTCCCCCAATAGTAGTTTCTGATCCCCGGGTGTAGAGCCATAATAATTCCTCATAATCTGTCCCATTATTTCTATAGTTTTTGTTGACCAATTCATTTTCGATATAATATCGAAGCTTTCAAAATTCCCATCTTCTCTCATGGACTCTTGACTGTCTGATGCTATTTCTTGTCTCGCTTTTTCAATCTCATCTTTAGCAATATCCCGTTCTTTACGGTGTTGTAAGTTGTCTTTACTTTCGTCAAATACAAGATCTGGCATCTCAGCAATCATTTGATTAAAAGGTGCTATTTCCTCTTCTAATCTGGAAGGTTCAAATTCTTCCAAAATAGTTCTGGCACTCTCATATACACTGTTTAGAATTAATGGATGTTTGGATAGATGAGATAAAAACATGACTATATTTGAATATTCTTCAATGTATAATTTGTTACACATAACTTTTACGTTTTCCAATACTTCTGGTTTATCCATATTTAATGAGAAGTATTTAGCAACAAAATAGTAAAAAACATACTTATACTTAAACGAAAGTATATTTCCTACGATCGTTAGAATTCCTGCACCATCTAAATTTCTTTCATATTCTCCAAAATCAATTGCAATGGCATAAGTTCTACAATATTTTTCGTGAAAAGATAATAAGTCTCGTCTGTTTATCTCATTAATTTTCAAGGAGAAAAAATGATATGCCAAATGCGAAAGATAATTATTAAAAGCATCAATATCTTCATTTTTAAGTTTTATATTAATAAAAGATTGGCTTATTAAATACTCATAATAATAGCCATAAGCACTTTCTGATATATTGGACTGCTCAGATTCCCTGGTTTGTAAAATCATAAGTATAAAGAATGGTAACGATGGAACGAAACTGTTTCCAATTATAGTTGAAACAACTTTTTCGCATTTATCAATATTTCTAACTAAAATATCCTCATCCAACGTATAATGACTTCCAGCTCTATTCCACTTTTCTATCATCTCTCCTCGAAGCTTGTGTCCGAAAGGCAATAATTCTAAGCGAGTATAATTATTAAAACCCGTTGTATCCTCATTACTAAGGAATTTGTGGAATTTTACAATTTCATTTCCTGTAATCAATATATTTGGGTATAATTCATCGAGTGTTTTTATCAAATTATTTCGAAACTTTGCATTTGTCGGAGCATTATCAAAGTCATCAATAATTAATACAACTTTATTTTTGTCTAATTGCTCAAATTCATCACTTGTTTCTTTATCATATTGATGAAGAAAATGACGATTTACCAATTTAATAATTGATTCGAGCTTCGCATCATTAAGTGATTTACCATCGATCTTTACTGGTATATAAGCATTATTGATTAAATGGTTATATGCAATCTTACAGAAGGATGTTTTTCCAAAATTCTCATTCCCTATCAATAATACTTTCTTGTGCTTGTGCCAATTTAAAATTTCTTTAAGGCTTATATTTATCTTATCTTCAATTCCTTTTTTTTCTTCAAAGTTAATTATTTTCACATCCGGGAAAACATATAAATCATCTAATTTAACATTTGATGTTAACGTTGGGTGTTTTAAAGGAATTCCTAAATCATTTATGTAATTTAAATACTCTTCTTTGATACGGAATTCGCCTAAAGAAGGAGCGCTTTTTGGTATATCTACATCCGTCATAGTTTCCTGTTTTATATATATATTACCGTTCCAAGCAAATTCCTCTTTAGTTAAAGTGTCTCTTTCTAAATCAATTTTAATAATTGAAAAGCTACTTTCATTTGGAATATCGGTTTGAAGAGCACTTCCCTCAAAATATAAAGTTTGCCCTTCTGAATAATCTGTTATCATTGTATTCGTTTGAGTGTGTTCATGTCCTGAAAGGATTATGTCACTGTTTCTCCGAAGAATTTTATCTACTTGCCGTTTGTTATTTGGTTCTAGCCAGTGTGTTGGATGATGTAATAAGGTAATAGACACGTCTGACTTATTCTCTAAGTATGATTTGTACCGGTTTATGGGAAATAGCATATCTCCTGGGGATTCGTATAGCTGGGAGATCCATGCGGTGTTTAAGCAATTAAATAAAATAGTCTTGCCATGAATCTCAAATTTATGTTGTTTAAAAAGGTTGTCTTGCGTTTCCATGCCTTCTTTTCTATTAAATAAAGATTCAAAATCAAAATAATTAGTTAAAGGTAAACAAACCTCACTGATTAATTCGTCATCAGTCAATAAATCTTCATTCTTAATAAGTACTCCACGCGATTTTTTAACTGTGTTAAAGTCGCAGTCATGATTTCCGGCAATCATAATAACTTCTGGCGCTTGCTTAAATTGATTCCCAATGGATTCGAGAATTCCACTAATTAAATCAAAACCATGTTCAAATTCTTCATTTTTCCCTGAAAATGCGATGTCACCGGAAACAGTAATAAATGTTTTTTCAATTCCGTAGAGTGTCGAATTAATAGCAGCCGAAAGCTTTTGGATTTTTTCATCAAGATAGTTTTTATTAGAACGATAATGTATATCGCTAATGTGTATTAGTGCAATTTTCACAGAATTCCAACTTTCCTAAATTTACTATTTCCTCCATTTTAAATAGAATCTAATATTTATACAACACATTGTTACAACGGACAGACTGAAGAAAAATTCATCTTTAATATGTTAATATCACAACAAGATGAGAATAACCTTATTTAGATATAAAAAAACGGCTCTAAATTCACATTTTGAATTTAGAGTCGTCTTTTTTATTTATTAAAATGTCACTTTCTAATTAGTGATAAAGATGGTTATCGCTAATTAGATTTAAACTAAACTTTCAAAAGACCATTTAGATCAATTAATTAACTTTTTCAAAAAACATTGATCCAAAATAGTCCACCATAAGTCATGAAAGTCAAATTACCGAGAAGTGTAAAGTAGCCTTACCAATCATTCTCTGATTTTATCTTTTACAGAGATATCTCATCTGAGAACTCTTCAAAATACGAATAATTATCATCAGTATATTTTATTCCGTTAAGATGTATCTTTTTAATTTCATTCATTTTCAATTTCGTTATTTGTATCTTTGCGTCGTAATGTGTTAACTGACTTAATTTTTTCGTAGAAATATTATAAATAAATACATTTCCTCCTATTGATATTGTTCCACTCCCAAAACCCATGACCTTGTGAATCATTTTGCAAAATATTTTTTGTGGAAAACATAAAAAATAAAATTTTTCAATGTTTATTAAACTGTCTTCGATACATATAGCTACATATTATATTAGTGTGGGTTAAATTGGAATATAATTGTTTAATAATAAAAAATATTCAAATAATAAATTAAAGGGCAAGTTTAATCTAAAGCCGACCAGTCATAATCTTCTTTCTAATTTGGTGATTTAATAATACCTCTTCTTTTGTCCAAGCACTCGTACATCTTTGATTTAAGTAATATTGTTCTTCATACTTCTATTTTAATAGGAAATTTAATTCCGATGTGGATGATAATGAATTCAACATTTTTTCATTTGTAGTACAAAAGCAGACAGAAAAAAGCACGCCATAATTGACGTGCTTCTACATCATATTGCAAATTACATTGCTTTAATTCTTCTTTCAATATGGTTCATTTCTTCATCTGATAACCCATATTTTTCATACAATTGTTTACCCACTTCTTGAACTGAAACAGACCAATCAACATCTGAATTATCATAGAAATTCTGTGTAGGAACAAATTTAAATGTTTTAGAAGTTGCATCTTGACTACCCTTTGCTAAACCATGAAGATATCTAGCAAATTTTGTAGAAAGGTACTTTGAGATGTTATTACACGAAACTTCATCTAACCCTAACTCTCCCCCAATCACAAGATATGATTCTGTACAAATTGTTTTTGGCGCACCAACAAAAGTGTTCAAATTATCATCATTTAATTCAGTACCAACATTATTCGCCCTTGGCGTATATACTTTCCAAATATCAATCCATTGAGGGCGAACTGTAATTTCATTTCTTTCAACAAAACCTACTATTTGTCCTTTTCCGTAACAAAGAATTGGATCAGACAATCCTGAATTCGTTTTTCGGAACTTACTATCTTTAATAAAATACCCTTCCATACCAAACGGCTTACGTGATGAAACATTATTGAGCATTGTATTTATATTTTCGTTAACTAAAACTTTCTTTAGAATAGTAATTGCTTTTCCATCACGAACAAAAATATCAACGCCTTCAATTTTCATTGCTCTAAAAACATCATCAGTAACCATATTATTTTCGTGAGTAACAACTCGTGTAAGTTTTTTACTATTATCATAGTTATTATCCCACAAGAAGTAACATACTCCACCACGAATATTAGTATTAGGGAAAATATCTTCAGGAGTTAACCAGTCGTGAAGCACTCGAAGATGAATATCGTTTATCATTTCATCTCGGAAATCATCAAGGCCTTTCCCACCTGCATACCAACGTGTCGGCATAATGAATGAAACTAATTCTGGATTAAGTTTTTTTGCCAAACGTACAAAATGGTGATAGATTGGGCTAGCACTTGCTTGCGCTCCACCATCCATTTCTTGATATGGTGGATTACCAATAATTACATCAAATTTCAAATTCTCATCTCCAAAAACTTCTAGTAATTTCTCTTTCGCATAATCAAATTTTGCATAATCGTTTAAATCACATTCAACAATGTTTTTGCTCGAAAAGTCTTTGAAATCAGCAAAAATATAATTTTTAGCAATGTTGTAAATGATGTTACTTGGTGCACACGCATAAACTTGATTTTCAAGAATCCACTTAATTCGTTCTTCAGAATTTGGAATTTGTTCTTTCAACCCTTCATTCAAGCGTTTCACGATTTCAATGATATAAAGTCCACTTTTCGTATATAAATCAATGAACTTAACATTGTAGTTACTAAAAATATCAGGATTATTTTCTGCAATTAAATCAACCATCAACTTCACAACTCTTCTCGGAGTGAAAATTTGGTTTGTTTGTTGTGGCGGAATGTAGTCGAATATGTCTTCGGTAAGCGTTTCGTCAAAATAGTTTGATAATCTAATCTTCGTATTAAAGAACTCTTTGATACTAGCGTCAAACACCACTTCATTGAATAAACCACTCACTTTACGGTTATTCCCATCTTCGTCTACATAGTCAAAACCATCACGCAGTTTTTTGAACTCTTCAACGGTAATACTTGTTAATTCTTCAAAGGTTGGTTCATCAATGTTTTCTTCAAAACTAGCCAAAGTCGTATCATCATCACCATAAGCCATAAGGAATGCAGGAATAGTTCTAGCAAATCCACGCAAGTGATCCCTAACATCATCTTCAGTAGTCTTTTTCTTCTTCTCTTCCACTTTGACAATTTGTTTTTCGACTGCAGTTTCAACCGTTGCACTTACTTCTGTATTAAGGTTTTCAGTGAATGTTTGATTAACTTCAACCTTTTTCCGTTCAAATTCCGTTTTTAGTTGCTCTACTTTAACTTGGTCATCAGCTTCTTGGGCGTTTTGAATTTGTTTCGTAAAATCATGTTCGATTACTTGAACTTGACTGTGATACGTTTCTACATTTTTCTCAACTAAGTCTTTAATTGCTGAAGTTACTTCATTTTTTGCTTTATCCGTTTGAGTTTTATTCAAGTTAAATGTTTCTTTCAACTTGCTGAACCCGTTATCTAGCGTGTCTTTGATTTCAGTAGTAATAGTTGTAACTTCTGGTATTTCAGGAATATCAGGTTTTTCCATAACCTTATAGATAGCGTCTCCGAAAATATCTTTCGTATGGTTAATAACAATGTCTGTAGGAACATCAACGTTTCCATCATTATCAATCAATGGGGTTGTTACGTTGACTTCTCTACGGTCTGTCAAACGCTTATTCTTTTCAGGCTTAATCTTATCTAGGATTTCCTTGAATGGTGAATTTCCACCAAAAATACCTGCAATATTCGCAAATAAAAGGTTACTCATGAACCCACGTTTTACTACCTCTGTTGAAGTGATATGTGTTGGGATAGTTAAGACTTCAGTTGCATCCAACTCATGCATATTACCTTCATCATCTTCCCCAATAACTGGGAAGAAGTTTAATAGCTTCTTAATCTTCTTCTTGCGTTCCTCACTCGTTTTTGAGCTGCCACTTGATAAGTTATTAGCGAATTCGTCAAAGAGCAATAGTGTTCGTTCTGGTGCAAAATCGAAGATATAGGCGTTTTCTTTCCTATAAAGCTTACCGTTCTGAACAAACTCATAAGGGTTTTGGGCACGAAAAGCGGCTTGGAAATATAAACTAGGCGATTTAATGTTGTTAAGCATAAGCACCGCTGACCATTCCGGAATTGTAATACCTGTTGTAAGTTGACCGACGGATAAAGTTATGGTTTTTTTATTTCCATTAATAACCTTTTTAACCTTATCGAAACTCTTCTCATTCTTGCTATAGTCTTGTCCTTCTTCTTCAAGGTCTGGATCCTTGTCAACGCTTATTCCGTCACCAGCCGCTAGTACAATCTTATACTCACCAAAAACAGGGTGTGATTTCAACAACTTTTCAAGTGCTTTCGCAGAGTTAACACGAGGTAAAAGCCAAAAAGTATGGTTTAATTCGCCCCGGTGTTCATCTGTCGCAAAAGGAAACTTACCTGAAGATAGGTTATCAAGGAATTTTTTCACGCTTGCTTCATATTCAAACTTGCCGTCTTCTTTAACTCTGAAGAACTCGTTCAAGTCGAAAGCAAACTCAACATTACTATCATCGTCTAACGTTAAACCTTTAGACACTCGGTCCTCAATCATCTTACTCATTTGATAAGTGAATAAGTTTAGTGTTGGTAGATTTTCGTATGGATTACTTCCAGTTGTGTAATCCCAATCCGTTTTTGATACTTGTTCATCGACATACGACCAATTGAAAACTTGGTCTTCATTAAATTTGTTGTTTGCCAATGCTTTGAAAGGAGTACCTGACAAGTGTATAGTGAAGTTCCGTTTGATTTTATCGAACGCCACGTCCGTTTTTGCGGTATCAACACCCTCATGCGCTTCATCGATGATTAGTAAATCCCAATTCAGTTGACCAACCCATTCAAGTTTTTCATAGCCACCACCTGCAAATTTCGCACCTTTCAAATCTTGAAGTGAAATGAAGGTGATTTGCGAAGGATTCTCATGGTCAGTAGAGTTAAGAAAATCATTGAAATCCTTACGAGATAATGCCTTATCTTTCAATGAATCCGTTTCAGAAACAAATTTCATTCCTGTTTCTTGCCAAGAAATGAACTTCTTAAATTCATCAAACCATGAGTTCGCTATAGCAGGTCTGTTGGTTACGATCAGTACATTTGTTGCATTGATTTTTCTCACAAAATCGTAAGAAGTCAGTGTTTTCCCAAAGCGAGGTTTTGCATTCCAAAGAAATTCCTTTGGTTCTTGTCCACTATTGTAATAATCAAGCGTTAGCTGAACAGCATTACTTTGTTCATTCCGAAGTGAGTAATCTAAGTGAGCTTCATCAATTTGAATTACATCATAATCACGATTGATATACTTGTCCGTTAAAATTTCTGCCTTTTCGGGTGTTCCATTAAAAAAGAACCATTCGTCTGCATGACCATTAAAATCTTTTTTCTGAACCCCATTCTGTTGGAGAAAACGGTGAAGCGACTTATCGTGAAACCATGTGCCATCAGACTTCTTTGCAATCTTTTCAAAAAGAATATTTGGGTTAAGTCCTGCCGTTCCAACCTGTTCAAAAATACGTTTTTTGACTAGTCTATTCGTATCACCGATTTTGATGTAACCTTCATGAGAAGGAACTTCAGGCAAGGCGTAGGCATATATCTTCAAGTCCAATTCTTCATAAGGCTTAATTAATGTTTTATCCATGGACTACCTCCATTTCTTCCTTATAGACATCAGTAATCTTTACAGGAACGTATTTCATTCGTTTTTCTACTGTTTCAGCAATTTCTTCATCATCAAAAAAGTCAAACAGCTGCAGTTGCTCTACTTTTACTGAATGAGTTGAAGGCTCTCCTCTTTCTTTTTCTGTGCCATCAAGAATATCCTCAATCGTGTATTCAGTGCGTTGAATCTTAATTGTCTTAGCGTCTTTACGAAAGTTTACAAGTTGCCACTCACTAAACACGATAGGATTTCCATTAGCAGATAATTTAGTTAGAAAGTTCCCCTGGGCAATATTGTTAGAGATAATCAATTTCGCACTGTCTAAAACCTTGTTTTTCACTTTTGCACCATGTTCTATTGCTTGGTGCCTATACGCTTCATAATAGACTTGATACATATTCATAGCGCATTTTTGAGCGTTATCTTCAAGCAATTCAACACCATACAACGTTGACAATGCAAGTAGCGAATAGTTCTCATACCGTATTAAATCATCACCGTAATTCTTAACTACCATCTTCATTTTTCTATTCAAAACTTCAACTAGGAAGGCGCCTTCTCCTGCAGCTGGTTCTAGAAAAGTAGAAGTTAAATTCTGACATGATTCGCGAATGTTAGGCAAGTCAAGCATTTGCTTAACAATTCTTTTTGGTGTGAAAACTTCCCCGTGATTTTGAACACGTTTTTTACTTTTTATTATTTTTTCGTAAACTGATTCAGATAAACCACTCATCTTCTTATACCTCCATAGCTTCGGCTTTTCCTTGAAGAGTCTTGTTCCAAACATATATTCAACAAAAGGCATATAAGGATTGCGCGAATTTTCATTTGTCTTAAAGATACACTTCCAATATTATCAAACTTTGCCCAATAGAAACTGTTTTCCACAATCTTATTTTTTATATCATCTTTCTAAAACGCGATATAACAAAATTTCAAACCGATTCTAGCAGAAGAATTTACTTCAAAAATTATTTATTCAAGACAATCCCCTATTGTCGTTATATATTTAACCGAAAACTAGAGGTTATTTTACGTCTAAGAACTAGACGTAATTGCAATAATTTTTGTATGCCAAGCAACGCTACCGGTCAACTGATGTTTCATCTCTTTGCTGCATTTTCTGAGTTTGAACGAAATCTTATTCAAGAACGTTCTGCTGCAGGGAGAGTGGCGGCTAGGCAAGGGGACGTCTTGGTGGACGTCCCGAGAAATACGGATTGAAAGATATTGAAATGATGAAAAATCTTATTGATGGAGGCATACCAATTAAAGCTGTGGCAGAAAGATGGGGAGTGTCTCGAACAACAACCGCTATTTGGAACGTAAGTAGTATCCGATTATATAAGGACCAATAAATATTTAGCATTAGTGGAACGGATGGTAATTGTAATCTCATTTTATAGATCCCTTATTTGATAGCGAAAGAACTTGTTAAAAATCAAAATAGTTTCACCTATATATAAAAAACTCATTGAAACATATTTGAAGAATAACAAATATGTTTAATTTTGAGGAACCCGAGAGAAAAATGAAGATTTTATCAGAAGAAGAACTGCTTACCATTCAAAAAAATCTACGATTAATAACCTTTGGGCTGTGCTTTTTTTCTTGCCCTTTTTCGGCTTGGTGGAAACCGACCAAGTTCTTTTCAACGTCTCTGATATTGAAAAAAAAAAGACACCTCCAATCATCAAAACTACTGATTGGAGGTGTTATTTTATATATCCCTAGACGGTGCAAAGGCTCTCCATCTAGTCTATTTCATCCATTCTGGGCGGTGGAATCCTTGGAACTCTTCTTCGATTACTTTCTTAAACTCTTCTGATTCAACCGCATCTTTAATATCTTGCACATATTCTTCGTCTACATTTTTCGTTTGAACGACAACACGGTTGACTATATCCGCTGGCATTTTATCAAGTACTAACGCAGTGGTCAAATCAAGCCCCGCAGATATTGCAAAGTTACCATTAATGGCGGCAAGATCTACAGATTCTAAAGCCCGCGGCAATTGTGCTGCTTCTATCGGCTGGAATTCCAAATTTTTCGGATTGCTGGTAACATCCTTTTCAGATGCACGAAGAGGATCAACATCTTCACTAAATTCAATTAATCCATTTTCCTTCAAAACAGTAAGACCACGCGACAGGTTCGTCGGATCATTAGCAAGAGCCACAACGCTACCGTCTTGAATTTCATCAAGTGATTTATATTTAGTTGAATAGATTCCGATTGGCGCGGTCGGCACCGTAATTACACTTGATAATTCCATATTGTTTTCTTTCGCAAATGCGTCCATATACACTTTATGCTGAAATAAATTTGCGTCCAATGATCCATTTACTAACGCGATATTAGGTTGTATGTAATCAGTGAATTCTGTGATAGTAACTGTATATCCTTTTTCTTCAAGAATAGGTTTAACCGCTTTTTCCAACATATCGCTGTAAGGAATGGTAGCTCCTATGGTCAACTCTTTCTTCACATCGCTTGAAGCAGAGCCTTCATCCGACCCACAAGCAGATAAAACACCAACGACAAGTAAGACTAAAAATGCCAAGGAACTTTTCTTCATATTTTGACCTCCAATAGTTAATTTTATTGATTGGTAACGTTTTTGAAATCTTGTGACAGTGGAATTTTCATCATCTTATCTTTACTTTATTTACTTTCATGGAGAACTTTGCGAAATTTTCTAGCAGGATGGTCATCAGGCAATGTGCTATTTCCTTTTGCGAACAACTTTTCCCGTAAGCTTCCCTGCTGGTACTCTTTTTTATAAAGGCCGCGTTCCTGTAATATCGGGATCACTAGGTTAATAAAATCCTCTAAATCTCCAGGCGTCACCAAGTGATTCAAGTTGAACCCATCCACACCCGATTGTTCGAATTGGTATTGAATTGCATCGGCCACTTGTTGTGGATTTCCGACGATATAGCTACTACGATCAAGTGATTCAAAACGGTTCAGTACTTCTCCAACGGTCTGTTGCTGTTTCGGTGCATCTTTAGTCAGTGTCGCCGCTTTATAATGGCCACCTTCCGTTTTCGTTTTGTATTCGAACGGTTCATTCTGATCTTGTTCTTCAAATTCAGCAATATCATAACCACTTGCTCCAAATTGCGCCTTGGCTGCATCCGTGCTCCAATAGCTATTATATTCTTCAAATTTCTGCTCAGCTTGTTCAGTCGTTTCTGCCACAATCACGCTGAGAAAGGAAATAATCTTAATATTTTCTGGGTTACGACCATGTTTTTTGGCCTGTTTGCGAATATCATCGGCGTAGTAGCGAATACGTTCCGGCGTAGGACCGCCAACGAAAACACATTCGGCATGTTTTGCTGCAAACTCGCGACCACGTTCTGAAGTCCCTGCTTGGTAAATTACCGGCGTCCGTTGCACAGATGGCTCACTCAAATGCGGGCCTTCTACTTTAAAATAAGTGCCTTCATGATTTACTTCATGGACTTTATCGGGATCAATCAGCGTATTTTGCTCGACATTCTCCACGACTGCGCCGTCTTCCCAACTCTGTTCCCAAAGTTTATATGAAACATCCAGGTACTCATCGGCAATATCATAGCGTTCATCGTGCTTAATCATATCCTGCAATCCGAAATTGCGAGCGGCATTCGGCAGATAAGACGTAACGACATTCCAGGCAATTCTTCCTTTCGTCAAATGATCAAGCGTTGAAAAACGTCGAGCATTGCCAAAAGGTGCTTCATATGTAGTACTGACCGTAATAGCGAATGCCAGATTTTCGGTGACACTAGCCATAGCAGAAACGAGCAACGCCGGATCATTGGATGGAACTGATAAGCCATCTCGGATCGATGGTTCTTTGCTATTGCGGTAGACATCATAAATCCCTAGCACATCAGCGAAGAAGACAGCGTCAAACTTTCCCTTCTCCAACAGTTTGGCAAGATTGATCCAATAATCTAAATCCTTATAACCGCGTTGTCGCTTATTTTCAGGGTGTTTCCAAAGTCCGTGAGAATTGTGCATAGAACTGTTCATCTCAAACGCATTTAAAATAATCTGTTTGCCCATTTTGTTGTCCCCTTTTAGTTTATTGTTGATTAAGAAATGCTGAAAAACAAAAAAAACTCTTCATGAAAAAAAGAAGAGGTTTGTATTATGCGCAGGCATAATTCTCTTCTTATCTTTCAAGCATATCGCTTGTTGGAATTAGCACAGTACGTATAACGTCTGTTGCCGAGGTTTCAAAGGGCCAGTCCCTCCACCTCTCTTGATAAGAAAACTGTTTATAGAATTGTTCCATATGTTACAAGAGCTGAATTATCTTGTCAACCAATTTTTTAAAAATTTAATTAATTTAAATCACTCGTTGTTATACGACTGATTTCCACACCATTTACTTCTAACTACTGTAAAAGCCATTTATTTGCGTATTCATAGCTGTACCAACTGTCATCCAGACCCATCATCTGCACTTTATCTTTAAATTTTCTAAATGGTTTTCTTCCATCGAGTATTTTCAACAACACATCTTTGACCACCGACACTTGTATTTTGGCGTACATAACATGACTCCATATGCGTTTTCAAAGAATTTTGGGGTATGGAAAAAAGATTTTAAGCTGTTTTCAATCAGGAGATTCATAAGAATAATCCATGTAATCCATTAAGGTTAAATAATACAATTTCGCAGAGACTTATTAGTTTGTTGGATATAAAACGCTTCAACCCTGTCCATCGCAACTTTTACATTCTCCCAGTCATTACTCTTAATTGGAAATGATGCACTTCTTCTCCCGACTATCTTTCCATCATAACGAATTTGCACTTTTTGCACCAAACAATTATCGTCTCCATCTGTAATCTCATACCCGATTGAAATTTTGTAATCGGTATTTTGTGGATGATAATCTTTACCCAACTGATTATAACCAGTACTTGCCTCTACAATAGTCGATACTACTGGAAAAAATGTGTTCGCCATAATATTTTCCTCCTTTAATTTTTCTATAGAATTACTATAGATATTCCATAGAATTACTATAGCTTATTTAAATCTAACTGTCAATTTTTTTATTATCACAGTTCATCTAATAGATTGATTATTTGAAATACTTACATAATAAAAAGCCTGAAGTAATTTCAGGCTTTACTGTTACATATTTTCCATTAACTTCTTGATTCCCTCTTTACTAATCCATGCCTCTCCAATCTTCACTGCCTCTTTTGAAATCTTTCCTGTAATCGCACACAAATAGGTTTGATTATGTGGTTCAATCATGATTTGTGTTTCATTATAGGAAATATCAATCAGATCGCCATCATCTAATTGAAAACGATCTAATATATCTCTAGGCAATAAGATTCGCCCATTTTTTGCAATTCGTTTTGTCTGCAATCTCTTTACACCTCACAGTCCATTATTCTTTTTAATGCATCCAATTCACTTTGAACGACGACCATCTTTTCTTTTGCTTCTGTCACTTTACCTTTATCTTCACTGTCATCAATTGTTTGTTGAAGACCTACTTTTTCGTCCTCTAAAGTGGCCATCTCTACTTGGTTTTTCTCGGCTGTTAATACCCGATTCATCAATCCATCATTCTTTGGTGCTTTTTCACCCACAAAGGCCTTAGCAGCTGCAACATCTTCTATAGATAGAAAGGCTGTTACAATATGTGTTTTTCGATCTTCAGTTAGGTCAATCCCCTCTCGATTTGCAAGGACGTTGTCCCACTCTTTTGAAAGGACCCCTTTCGCAAAATCAATATGTGGATCTGACCGGTTCAAGATGTTTTGCAATCGATCTAATTCATCCGGTAGATTTTGATTCGTCATATACTCGGTTAATCGACTGACGGCAAGCTCTTCTTTTTCGAGGTATTGTTCATAGGATCCATGTTCGATCCAGAGTTGCTGCAACAACTCTTTTTCATCTTTAGCTAAACGATCATACTCTTTTTCTTCAAGCACCGTCATAACGCTTTCGGTATCCCCTAACAAACCATCCAGATACACTTGCTCTACATCTGTTTCTTCTTGCTGTGTAGCTGATTGTTCTTCGGACGTCTATGTAAGTCTATTGTAATAACCTATTTAACGTTGAAGTATTTACCCTCAAAATGGAGTAATTTAGCGTTCGCTTACATGCCGATTCTAGACGTTCCAATCGAATTATTCACGATTTCTATAGCCATTCTGATTTTAAACGGTGAAAGATTGACCCTTTATTCGCATCTTAAAAGCGCAATTAATAGAGTTATATGAATAAGTTTTTCAAAGAGTCAATACCGTTTACTATGAAATATATGGGAATTCAGCTAAAACCACGCAATTTATAAGGTCTTGAAGGTGCAGAGAGAATACCTTTTAGTTTTTATTGGTGACATTGGTAACGAATAGGTAATATTTTGCGAGATTTCAACCCTAGACTAAGTGGCAGAGGAGTGGATGAAATGAAGAAGTGGTTACTAGCATTATCAATGGGAGCATTGTTTTTCTCATTAGGACAAGCAGCAACAGCAGAAGCAGCAACGTGTCCTACTCAATCAACATATAATACAACAGCTACCCAAGTACAGAAACCTACAGAAACAACTAAACCCGTTGCAGATAAGCAGGCAACAAATACACAACCAGCAGCAGAAAAACCAACAACACCATCTGCATCACAACAATCAGGTTCGATCTCATCGATTGAACAACAAGTACTAACATTAACGAATCAAGAGCGTGCAAAATCTGGTTTAAAACCTCTTGCAGCAGATTCGAAACTGATGAATGCAGCGCGTGAAAAATCAACAGATATGAGAACAAACAATTATTTCTCACATACAAGTCCGACATTTGGCTCACCATTCGATCGCATGAAAGCACTTGGAATTGATTACCGTGCAGCTGCAGAAAATATTGCAATGGGTCAAAAAACAGCTTCTGAAGTTGTAAAGGGATGGATGAACTCCCCTGGTCATCGCAAAAATATCATGAACGCTAATTTCACTCATATTGGAATTGGATATGATGCACAAGGTCATTACTGGACACAACAATTTATTCAAAAATAATGAAATTTGAAAAAATGGCCATCTCGCTATTAGAGATGGCCATTTTTCCTTTATTTTTTTGCATCCCGATAAAAAAATGAAATGGAACCATAGTATACATTTATCAAATCGCCACAAACAATCTATAATATCAGTTATTCTGAATAGAATTATCGTTGTCACAACTCTTTATTTAACCCCGTCCCCCCAATAGTGCAGAAAAAGTAGTGAACGCACCTAATATAAGTCCAAGTCCTACTAAAAATTCACTCATGAAACTAATATTTTAAAAAGTTCAACGTTTGGTATCGCTTGTTCATTTAAAAATATTTCCCACCAGGATTGAACGGCTGAATGTTCGCCTGTTGCTTTTATTTCAGATCCTTCTAGAAAACCACTTTGCATCGAATCCACCACTAATTTTTCCCCATCCAGCTAGTAACCATTGAAATCCAAGATATAGAAACCGCGTTAATAAATTAAGAAGCAAATACATTTTCTCTTAAAATCCGGAACGCAAACGTGTTACATAACATCAGGATTAAAAAATATTTGGCGAAACTCAATTCGGGACCTTTAAGCGTTTGCGAGTTCTAAGAAATGGATGATCAAATCCTCAAGATGTCAACTACACCTAACATAATTATAGTATTTTTCTGAAAATAAGATAAAATGGTATAATAGGGCTACTTAAAAATTCAAAAAAAATACATTTTAAAATCATTCTGATTAAGATTAAGAAAGGTTCATTGACATGAAAAATATTCTTATTGTGGATGACCAACAAGGGATTCGTTTATTGTTGGATGAGGTATTTAAAAGAGATGGTCTTGCTACATTTCTTGCGGCTAGTGGGAGAGAAGCGCTTGAAATTGTACAGAAAGTCAAAATAGATGTAATCCTATTAGATTTAAAACTCCCCTCCATGAATGGATTAGAAGTTCTAAAAAGGATTAAAATAATCTTACCAAATGTTCCAATTGTCATGATGAGTGCGTATGTAGATGATAATCTTATTCAAGAAGCAATGGAATTAGGTGCTACGCACTACATGACTAAACCATTTGATATTTATGAACTAAAAGATGTTGTAAGAGGTGTATTAGCTTAACTGGTATGTATCACGTATACACCCTAGGTTGACATAACACCAGGTTTAGGAAGTTACGCCCTTCAAGTAAATCCTGACGGGCACTCACTTCTTCTTCATTACCTCAATCTGATTCATTATTCACTAAAAATACATCGTTGAGTTGACTGGATTACGACGTGATTTTTCCTTTTTTTGTTCTATAATTCACGATTTTTAATACAGAGAAGGTTGGTGTACAATCAAAATTGAACAAATGTAAACATCAGAAACATATCTCGAAATCTTAATAGGAAGAAAAAGTATAAAGTCTATTCAATAACCTGTTCATGAATGTGCTGTATTAGAAACAAAACTAATAGAAAAATTATCATTACGGCATTTATATTTTTCACTAAACTAAAATTCCTACTATCATGATACTTGGTTATGCATCGTCTAATGGCTTTTAGCATTTTTCTTTCCTAGGTCTTTCAGTCTTCTTTTTTTATTGTTTTTTTCGTATGACATATACGACTACCAGTAAAAGAGGTAAAAATAATCCTATTGATAGTGAAAAGGAAGTACCCGTTGTATCGTCCCATTCTTGTTGATATGAGACAGAAGGATAAACCACGAGAGAAAGGACAACGGCAATCCATCCTAACGGTAATGTTAAAGGCCGGTAATCTTTCAGGTTTAGAATTTGTGCTATTCCTAAAACCGAAGCGAAAAAATAAAGGGCCATCTTAATATAGAGGGTGATCATCCAGAGGGTAGCCATTAACCCCTCTATACGCTGTACAAAATCCCCGTCATTTATCCTTTTGGTCAATTCATAACTTGGATAAATCTCTCTTGCAGTTTTCTCAGCACCTAATACCGAAACACACAAAAATATAATGATGACGATTCCGCCTATTAAGTTTCGGTCTGATTAACGGTCTCTTCCACTTCTTTTTCCGTGATTTTCTCTACCTCATCAAATGTTTCTGGTTCACTAAGAGTAATTTCACATAATACTTCCCCGACATTCCCTTCTATCTTAATATTAATATCTACTTCGGGTTTTCCTTTGCTTACATTACCTTTAATACTATATATTTATATGCGACTATTTCTTTTTCCACTTTGCATTTCTACCGAGTCCAACAGATTCGATTAGTTGCTGCTTTTTAAGCTCACTTAATACACGATTAATTGTTGCTTCACTTACATCTGGACATGCATTTCGGATATCAGATTTCGTAAAGAATCCCAACTTTTTTTCTATAAATACATGTACACGTTGGCTTTTTCCACCTTTTTGCGATTTAATCACACCAACTCGCGATTCTAAATCTTTATACGCGGCAACAAAAGTGCCTAGCAAATAATTTATCCAGGGAAAAATATCATTCGTTCCTTCGTGCCATCCAATTGATGACTTTCGCAACGTTTCATAATACTCTTCCTTTGATTCTTCAATAATTTTTTCCAAACTAATATAACGACCGACTTCGAATCCAAATTGATATAAAAGTAATAGCGTTAATAGTCTTGCCATACGTCCATTTCCCTCACTAAACGGATGAATTGATAAAAAGTCTAAAATAAATATACTTAATAAGATTAGTGGCTCAACATCTTGCTTACTCATTCTTTCGCGAAATTCAAAGCAAACTCGTTCCATCGCTCTTGGTGTATTAAAAGCAGAAACGGGTTCAAACCGAATTCTCTTTGCTCCATCAGAAAATGTCTCGGTAATCACATTATCAGCATTTTTCCACGTACCACCATCAATCGAAATATAGCGATACATTTCCTTGTGTAGCTGTAAAATTACTGATTCCCTCACAGGAATTGCTTCGAATGAAGCATGGATAAGTTGCAACACATCCCGGTAGCCAGCAATCTCCCCTTCAGAACGATCCTGTAAATCCGTATCATTTTTCATAATGCTCATCAGACGACTATCCGTAATAATAATTCCCTCAATTGCATTGGAAGCTTTCGTCGAATGTATAACCGCAACATCACGTAACGTGTCTAAAATTTGCGGTGCTTGCCTCTTATATAATTCCTGTTTTCCTTTATATTCATTAATCTTTGCAATTAAATTCACTGTTTTCATGGGCATCATTAATTGAGTTAAATTTTCGTATTGATAATTTCTCATCTAAATCACCTCCAGAATATACTCATCATCCTATTCAAAAGAATATCATTTTATACAAAATGATATTCATTAATGCATTTGAATGTATTAATGAATATAATCATTATAAAATAAACCTACTCATTTTCCAATTAAATGAGTAGGTTTAGGTAAAAAGTAATTAGCCTTTCATATGAATCATGTTGTTTTGTTATCGATATGACTATTCAATACGTGTTTTGCTAGCTGACGGTCTTCTTTATCTTTTGTAAAAGTGCGATATTTTTACTAATTTCATGTATGGTAGGTTGTTGCGAAACGCGTTATAACAAACTTTCAACCAGATCCAACAGAAGAATGTACCTAAAAATCATTAGGGATGACAATCTCATATTAATCGTTTAAATACAACAATTGTTGCGAAACGGAGTGAATGCGTGTGAACGTTTATTCAGTGGACGAAGCATTTTTGATTCTCCAACACAATAAAATTACATCCCATAAAGAAAGTGTCAAACGATGGCTTAGGCAAGGGAAATTGATTGGCCAAAAAGGCGGAGGACTCAAAAAGAACGGGTGGATCATTCAAGAAGAAGATTTACACGCCTTTATAAAAGAACGTCTACCTGAAGCTCCTTACTTGCCTACGAACCCTTTGCCAATAGTAATCCCAAGTGGCAGCACTGGAGACATCGAGTGGTACCGTGAAGAAGGACGCATCAAGATGTGGCAACAAATCACTTCCCGTAACATTTGGGAAGGTCGTTACGAATTTAAGAAGCGATTTATCCAGGAATGCATAGACCATTTACGACTTGATAATAAAAATCTACGAGATTATTTGTTAGAAAATATACTCTCACACAAAAAAGGATACGCTAAACCTGGCGTTCCCCTTTTTACTCAATAAATTCCGATTTAATGGACAACGATTGGATTTTTTCCTCCAGTACGGAAGTCTTGAAGAGCAAATCACATTCTCAGTAATTGATTACTTGCGAGGACAATATAAGAAGAAAACAAAAGACTAAATTAATAATAAAGCGCCAATGAAAAGAGCTAGTCAATCAGCTTTACCACTGGCGCATTCCATATTCATTATCTATGTGAAAAATACCTGAATATAATTAAGCAACAATTGTTGCATTTAAATAATTGGTTTTCTAAAAAGAAACAGGAATATAATAGTCTTATCTAACGACCATTGTAGTTACCCTAAATTCCTACTTGTTCCTCTGAATCACTATTTGGATAGTACAGGTCTTTTCTTAGACATATATCTCTATGCGTCAGTGTTTCACCTTTAAAGCGCAGCCAAATCTCATCATCTGCCATGACACCATGCGTATGATGGACAATTCCCCAACGGTTATAAGCTTGCATGCCTATTGCTTCAAGCAACTCTTTCGCATTTACACGTGTAGAGGGGAATGTACGCCACTTCAGCCAGTTTTCCAACTCATCTACTGTAATATGTCCCTCCATCTGAGGAGAAAATTGCTTATTAAAATCGACTATATAGTTAATGACATAGGGTGTTCCACCATTTGCGGGACGTAAATCAACCGTTGCAATCACTTCATCCATCCACATCACATCAAACTTTGTATAATCAATCATTTCTTTCACTTCCTTCACTAAATAAACGCTGAAGTCTAGGATCTTGCATCTGTGAATAAAGAACTTTTTTCGCACGGCCAAACTCCACGGAAGAGGATTCCAGCTTTCGAATCAGTTCATCTTTCCTAATAAAAGGCTCTCCCTTATATAGAGCAAGTTGTTTCGAAAATGAGGTGTTTAATGGCTTTGCTTTTACCATACGCATTAATATTGTTAACGGTTTCCCGAGTGGATAGTCTTTTACATCCGATAAAAGGCTAAGTCCATGATCAAAAATGGGTGCAAGCTCCCACGTTTTCTGGATCGGGTCATATAAAAAGAGAATGTTATTTGTGTGCCGATCCTCATTGAGTATCAACGCATCAAACGCGAATAAACGGGTCAATTCAGTTGAAACGTTTATTCCTGTGTACTCTTGAACTTTTTGCATTAATGCCCGGAACTTTGCTTCAGTAGAGAGAGCTGCATTGTTTAAAATCTGGTCTGTCGAGGAAAAGTTCGCTTCAAATAAACGTTCTAGCGTGACTTCCTGTTTAGTCCCCCGAAAATCCAGTGAATAACAGCCTTGCACAAGATCCCCGTTTGGTAATTCAATTTGACAAGGAAAATACGATACATATTCTGATTTAGAAAATGTCGAGCATTCTAAGATAAGAGCGGCGAGAATTTCTGCCATATCCTCGTAACCTCTTGCATTTTGTTTTATCCACTTATTACCGATACGCCATTTTGATTGATCGCCTTTACTTGAGGTACTGACTATTGCAATAGCTTCTTGTGGAATTTTGATGGTAATCATCAGATCACATCCATTAGGTAAGATTATTTTTATTAAATCGTAGCGTCATTATTTTTAGAACCAAAAGTGGTCCAGCTACCGTTAATTGATGCCTCTTTAAACTTCTCGAACAATTTCTACCCACTTGTTCGACCGTGACTTCTTCCCCCGATTATAGGTCAACAAAAGAAGCTTTTGAAATTGTGAGGACGCAATTACTTTCAGTATAATATACAGCTCCCCTATATGCATGGAAAGGTCGTTGCATAACCAGCATAACCAGCCAAACCAGACAACCTAGGCATGAACTAACCAGGACAGCATATGTATACAGATATGTATTGGCAGACTGGACAATTAGGATGAATTCAGTCCAAATAGATCGGGAACCCTTGTCCTACCTGACTTACGGACGCTTTGGACGATGTTTTCACATGACGTAATCGCTGCTGTATTATCACGTTCCTTGAACATCAATTGTAGAGCAGCGGTATAGATAGCCCGATGGGCTTGATTGAATGCAAGTGCACACTGAAGAAGCACCGCAACTGAGGTTAATCCCGTTCGTGCTTGGCACCCTTTTCCTTCTGTTTTCATCATAATTTTAGTCGATTTTTTGACGACTTCAGTAAACGTACTGCGCGCGATGCCGATGGCTTCACAGATTTGTTT
>NZ_CP038015.1:3835000-3892500 GCF_004367585.1 Paenisporosarcina antarctica | reverse complement strand
AACGTTCAAAACGCCCACCAAATGGATCGAGTCCACTTTCGCTTATTGATGTCATCTTTTGGCGTCTCACCAAAAGTTGATCGTTTAATTCATCTAAATGAGACATATTTATTTCACTCCTTTTTCTTGTAATAGCTCCGTTTAACCATTTAACGAACAACAAAGAAGAATTCGTTTATTTTTGAAAATGAAAATCAAAAACATATTTTTTCGTCAAAGCTATCCATTCATATTGAACCTATTGTACACAATTTCACAATCGTCTTCACGTGTTATCGCATATTTAAAATTATTACACACGAATTTCTATAATTCTGAAAAGTTTCTTCTATATATAAAAGAGCTATCACAAGAGTGACAGCTCTTTCCACATGTATTACATAACACTTGTTTCAAGTTGACCATCTAAAGCCATTTGCTCTTCTGCAAAGTCATTAATGAATGCGCGTAATTCTATTGCGGATTCAGTTTGATTAATCAAGTTACGTGCTACGCCGTTTCCACGGATGCCTTTTAAATACCACGAAGCATGTTTGCGCATTTCTCTAACAGCAACGTGTTCACCCTTAAGTGCAACTAAACGTTCGAAGTGAAGTAAACACACATCCATTTTCTCTCGAACAGTTGGTTGTGGCTTTAATTCCCCAGTCTCCAAGTATTGGACCGTACGATAAATCATCCACGGATCGCCTAACGCCGCTCGACCTATCATTACACCATCAACGCCTGTTTCCTCTAGCATACGCTTGGCATCTTGAGGAGTCTCGATATCCCCATTACCGATTACCGGAATGTTGACATTTTCTTTCACTTGACGAATGATATCCCAATCAGCTTTACCTTCATACATTTGGACGCGTGTACGGCCATGAACAGCAACCGCTGATCCACCGGCACGTTCAACTGCTTGCGCATTTTGAACTGCGTATAAATGATCCAAGTCCCAACCTGTACGCATTTTCACCGTTACTGGTTTTTTCACGTTGTCGACTACAGCCGCAACCATTTCATAAATCTTTTCAGGGTCGAGTAATAACTTCGCTCCCGCTTCACATTTAATGATTTTCGAAACTGGGCACCCCATATTGATATCAATAATATCCGCTTCTGTATTTTGGTCCACGTATTTTGCAGCTTCAACTAATGTGGCTTTATCGCCACCAAAGATTTGTAATGATAACGGATTTTCACGCTCGTCTATATATAGCATGCTCATTGTTCTTTCGTTTTTGCGAACAATTCCTTTATCACTAATCATCTCAGCGTATACTAGACCTGAACCAAACTCTTTGACAGTCAAGCGGAATGCCGAGTTGCAAATACCAGCCATAGGCGCTAAAACAACACGGTTATCCATCACATGTTTACCAATTTGAAATGGCTTATCGCTCATCTTTGTCATTGTAAACCTCCTTTCCTTATTAATTCGTTCCACCCATTAACTCTTTCACTTCTATATTAAGCACGGATGCCATTGTTTCTAGTTGTTTTATTGTTGGTTCTCGAGTTCCGCGCTCAATTTGCCCTAAAACCGATGTCGACATACCAATTTGTTTGGCTAAATCGATTTGCTTGATCGCTTTTAGTTTTCTGAACGCCCGAATGCGTCGACCCCACCGAATGTTTTCCATATGTGCACGCCTTCTTTCTGACCTTCAGCATACTTGCCAAAAGGCACGCCCGTTAATGGATGAACACCATCAGGTACTAATTCAATTAACGGAAAGAGTACAAACCCTCGCTCATGCATTCGCGGATGAGGGACAGTAAGTTTCTCTAACTCTATATTTTCGTCATTAAAGAGTAAAATGTCAAGGTCTATACACCTTGGACCCCAGCGGAATTGACGAATCCGCCCTAAAGTCTGCTCAGTTTCTAAGCAAATAAAAAGTATTTCTTCTGCGCACAATTCACTTTTTATTTCAACGACCATATTTAAAAAGATAGCTTGTTCAGTGTATCCAACAGGGTCAGTCTCATAAATGGATGAAAGACGTGATACTTCTAAACCAGTCTGTTGTCGCAAGAGTTGTATGGCATCCCGCAACATCTCATAACGATCCCCTAGATTTGAACCTAATGAAAGATATGCAGTGTTCACACAAACTCACCTCTTGTAATTTCAACAGCAATTGAACGATAATGGCCTGGAATTGGAGGGTCTGGTTTAATTACCATCACTTTACAGCCCTTAACACGACCTTTGAACTTCGTTAGAATTTCCGTTGCGATACGTTCCGCTACAGTTTCAACTAATTTCGCAGGGTTCGTTTCAACAATCTTTTGGCAAATGAAGAACGCCTCTGCATAGTTAACGGTTTTCTCTAAATCATCCGTTTGACCGGCTTCTTGCAAATCAACAGCTAGCGAAAGCGTAACGCGGAATCGTTGGCCAAGTTTTGTTTCTTCAGCAAACACTCCATGATTTCCCCAGAATTCCATTTCGTTCACATGAATATAATCCATTTAATTCACCCCTCTTATCATTCTATATATAGTTGTTTACCAACCAACACATCCATCATGCGAACAGTACGAACAATTTCTTTTACATCATGTACTCGCATCATGTGACATCCATGCATGATACCAAAGGAAACCGTTGCTGCTGTTCCTTCTAAACGTTCCTCAACTGGCAGATTTAAGACTTTGCCAATCGTAGACTTACGAGATGTTCCTAGTAATACCGGGTAACCCATGTCCACAACATCTTGTACATGTTGCATCATCAAAATATTTTGTTGTGTCGTTTTAGCAAATCCAATGCCTGGATCTAGCCAAATATGATGGGTGGGAACCCCTGCGTCTTTGGCAATTTGGACACTTTCTTCTAACCCCTTGCTAACCTCAGGCAAGAAATCAGTGTAATCCATGTTATCACGATTATGCATCAATAAAATGGGCACACCGAGTCTTGCCGCCACTTCAGCTATAGCAGGTTCCCGCTTGGCTCCCCACACATCATTAATGATATGAGCACCAGCTAAAATGGCAGCTTCCGCCACTTTTTCTTTATATGTATCAATTGATATGGCAACGTCGAGTTCTCTAGATAGAGCCCTTATAACCGGAATGACACGCGATAGTTCTTCTTCAAGACCAACAGCAACGTGACCTGGCCGAGTTGATTCTCCCCCGACATCAATTATTTTCGCACCGTCAGCAACCATTTTCTTTGCATGAATGACTGCCGCTTCTACAGCGTCATAACGGCCCCCATCGGAGAATGAGTCCGGCGTCACATTTAGTATTCCCATAACAATGGTTTCTTTATGAAAATCAAAAACCGTTCCATTCACCTCGAACGGTTTTGTATAGTTTATTAAATTCATCTTTATCGCTCCTTGCCTAGCTGTTTCACTTGCTTAACGTAACGTTCGTGTAACTTCAAATAGATTAATCCCTCTACGCCAGCAAAACATATTGATCCTAGCTGGCCAATCGGCACTAACTCTTGTACAGCATTTGTTACAAATACTTCATTGGCTGTATGTAGCATGTCGGGAGTAAATAATCCCTCTACTACACGTATGCCAAGTTTATCGGCATTTTTTAACACCCAGTCACGGGTAATTCCAGCTAATATTCCTGTTTCTAGTGAAGGAGTATACAATACGCCTTCTTGAACCCAAAAAATATTTGAAGTAATGCCTTCCGCAACATGTCCATCTCCTGTCAAAAAGAAACCTTCTTGCACAGCGAGTGACGGTAGCTCTAATCGAGCACGTACGTTATTTGCATAGTGATGTGATTTATGGCGCTCTTCGCTTTCAGGTGTATTGCGTCGAGTGTTCAACCATATGGCCGTTTTTTCTTTCCCCCGTATAAACGGAGGCAACTCTTTCCGAAACAAGATAATGGTAGGACTCTCGTAAACGGTGGGCGCTAAACCTATATCATGCACACCTGCTGAAACGTTTAAACGAAAGTACCCGTCTGTTCCACCACTTCGTACATTTAATTCATCTATAATCTCTACCAGCATTTCTACATCTAATTTGACTTCAATTCGAAATTCATCAAGAGCCTTTTGCAAGCGTTCTACGTGCTCTTCAATTAAGAAAAGCTGTCCTTCATACGTACGGAACGTTTCAAAGAAACCTAAACCATATAAAAAGCCATGGTCAAAAGGTGAGATACGCAGCTCATCTGCTTTCACAAACTCCCCGTTCATCCAAGCCCACATTACGCTTCCTGCTTCTTCGCCGGCTGGCAATACGTCTGAATAAAATTACGGAGTAACTGTTTGCCCTCTTCAGTCATGATTGATTCAGGATGATACTGAACGCCTTCAATTGCAAACTCACGATGACGAAGCCCCATAATCTCACCTTCTGACGTCCACGATGTTACTTCTAAACAATCGGGAAATGATTCTTTTTCAACTATTAGCGAATGATAACGAGTTGCTTGAAACGGATTTGGCATGCCAGTATTTACACCTTTTCCATCGTGGTGAACAGGCGATGTTTTGCCGTGCATTAAGCGCTCCGCTCGAATGACGTTCCCGCCGAATGCTTGTCCAATTGATTGATGACCCAGACACACACCGAAAATCGGAATCTTTCCTGCAAAGTGAGTGATAACATTTAGGCTGATGCCTGCATCATTGGGCGTACAAGGTCCTGGAGAAACAACAATCATTTCAGGTTTTAACGATTCAATATCAGCAATCGTCAATTCATCATTGCGCTTAACGACTAAGTCTTTTCCAAGTTCACCAAAATATTGAACTAAGTTATACGTAAATGAATCGTAGTTATCGATCATTAAAATCATTTGTTTTCCACTCCCTCCGCCATTGATTTTGCTTGCCACAATGCTTTGGCTTTGTTTAACGATTCGATGTACTCATTTGCCGGACTGGAGTCAATGACAATACCCGCTCCTGCTTGAATATGTGCGATTCCGTCTTTTACAAACGCTGTACGAATCACGATATTTAATTCCAAATCACCTGTGTAACCGAGCCAACCGATAGAACCTGTGTATATACCACGCCTAACCGGCTCAAGTTCTTCAATAATTTCCATTGTCCGGATTTTTGGTGCTCCTGTAATGGTCCCTCCAGGAAATACCGCTCGAATCACTTCAGTGTTTGACGTATTATTAGCAAGTATTCCTCGTACGTTCGACACAATATGCATCACATGCGAATATTTTTCAATAACCATGAATTCATTCACTTCAACTGAGCCATACGCAGAGACCCGCCCTAAATCATTGCGCTCTAAATCAACCAACATAACATGTTCAGCACGTTCTTTTTCATTGTCAATTAAGTCTTTCGCAAGTAGCGCATCTTGTGCCTCATCTTTTCCACGCGGACGTGTACCAGCTAGTGGCCGCGTCGACAGTTCATCGCCTTTTTTCTTTACTAACAATTCTGGTGACCCTGATACAACTGCAAATTCTGGTGATTGGATATATGCCATGTACGGCGAAGGATTAAACGATCGCAATGCTTCATAATACGTCACCGGTGAAACCGATAACTCTTTGGATTGCCGTACCGATAAGTTCACTTGAAACACATCACCTTGAGTAATATACGTTTGAACACGTCGAACAGCTTCTTCAAAATCAGGTCCAGTCATCGAGACATGTGCTTGTGCATGGTCTTCACGTATTTCTGTTGCACCACCTGAAGAAAATAGTCGAGACACTAAACCTCTCTTAGCTGCTTGTTGCCATTTTTCACTCTGTGCCTGTAAATCAACTTCAACTGTCGAAATATGCATGAAGTGCACAACTTCTTTCTCTATATCTAAAACCGCCCATTGATCGAGCAAATAAAAGAACAAGTCAGGAATGCGCAAATCATCTTCCGTGTCATTTGGCAGTACTTCAATTTGGCGTGCGTAGTCGTAAGTAATGAAGCCGGCAGCTCCCCCTTGAAAATCTGGCAATTCAGGAATATGCGCAAATTGAAACTCCGCTACTAATTCTTCGACTAATTGTAATGCTTCTCCTTGGCGTTCTTCCACTTTCCCATCACGCCATTTAATACATAAACCCTTTACAGTTGATTCTATAACGGCTAACGGGTTCCAAGCTGCTACACTAAATTGTCCTCCACGGCCACTTTCCATCAATATATGGTGTGCTTCATTTTGTGTTAACTCTTTATAAGCGTAATAAAATTCATCTTTATTAAATGCAGTCGTTGATGTATGTAATTGAACATCACGCATGTTCGGTCTCCCCCTGAAAAACAGTATTACTTTTATCTTATCGCGAATCACTAGTTAAACGCCACAAAAAAAAGAGAACGTCTCCGCTCTCTTTCTGGATTCATTATTATTTTTCATCAAATTGGTATAAGGGTGTGCTTAAATAACGTTCTCCATTTGAAGGGAGAATAGCTAAAACTTTTTTACCTTTACCTAGTCTGCGCGCTACTTCTAAGGCAGCATACACAGCTGCACCCGATGAAACACCACCTAAAATACCTTCTTCACGTGCTGTTTTGCGTGCTGCTTCATATGCATCTTCGTTTGAAACTTGAATGATGCTATCGTAAACTTCGGTATTCAAGACTTCAGGCACAAAACCTGCGCCAATTCCTTGAATTTTATGAGGCCCAGGCTGACCACCTGATAAAATGGCAGAATCTTTTGGTTCAACTGCCACTATTTCAATACCCGGGAAGTTGTTTTTCAATACTTCGCCCGCGCCAGTTATCGTTCCCCCTGTGCCAATTCCTGATATGAAAGCATCTAATTGATCCATCGCTTCTACAATTTCTGGACCTGTTGTTAAACGGTGTACTTCTGGATTTGCTAAGTTGTTGAATTGTTGTGGCATAAACCAACCATTTTCTTCAGCGAGTTCAGTTGCTTTGGCAATCGCACCCTTCATCCCGTCTGGACCTGGCGTCAACACTAAGTCCGCACCGTATGCACGTAATAAATTGCGTCTCTCCATGCTCATTGTTTCAGGCATAACAAGTACCGATTTATAACCTTTGGCTGCAGCAATCATTGCAAGACCAATACCTGTGTTACCGCTAGTTGGTTCAATAATCGTATCACCTAGTTTTAACTTACCTTCTCGTTCACCCGCTTCAATCATTGAAAGAGCAATACGATCTTTTACACTACTGCTTGGATTGAAGAATTCTAACTTTAAATAAACCTCTGCATCATCAGGTCCGGTTAAGCGGTTCAATTTCACAATCGGCGTATGTCCTACTAAATCTGCTATCGAATTCCCTACGCGTGCCATTTAATCACTCCTAATTCCTAGTAGTTTAATTGGTTATTATTTTCTTAATCTTACCAATTTTTCTGACTTTTCGCAAACAAAAAGCAGCTCCCTGAGTAAATCAGAAAACTGCTTAGGTATTTAGTTATTATACGTAACTTTATGTAACTCTATGTCTAGTTCCTAACGACAGCTCGCTCGGGCCACAGGACACGGGTCATGAAGGCATGCGAAATTTTTAGGACAAGTAACTGCAGGAGCAATACCTTTTTGCGAGCAAGATGTCGGGAATTTAGCCTTCAGAACTTAAATTATTATTCCGAATAGAACCATTGGGTGTCAAATTCTTTCCAAAATGCTTCAGGGGAAACGGATTGTGGGAGTTGCTCCAATGCTAATTCACGTTTAATATGCCCCTTCATATCTTTATATGAAAAAGCCTTCCCTTGTGCAATGTCTTGTAGATAAACGACAGCGTATCGTTCGTCAGTTAGTAAAACTGGACTACTCCATTGTTCTATCTCTAATTTACTAACCGCTGTTACAACTGAAGAATCTACGTTCTCTTGACCTTCAGAAATAAATCCAATATTTCCACCAAGACTGGCTGAAGCGATATCTACTGAACGTTCACGAGCTAACACATCAAATGAAGATCCATTTTCAAGTTCCTCAACGACCTCTTGTGCTTCTGATTCAGACTGCAAGACTATTAAACTCGCTTGATATGTCGTTGGGATGTTATAAAGAGACTTATTTTCATCATAAAATGTTTGGATTTCTACATCTTCAATGATTACGTCTTTTGTTAGCACTTTTTCTAAAATTAATTGTGCGCGCATTTTTGGACGGAGCATATCTTTATTCAACGAATGATTTTGTGTAACTGTACTGTCTTGAGCAGAACGAATTAAGGCAAGTTCCAAATCTATTTCTTTATCTGTTACCTTTATTTTGTATTTTCCCGCTGCTGATTCCATTACTTTTGCATTTACGAGTTCGAGAAGTGTATCTTTTCCATACTGTTCTTCCATCGCAACTATCCAGTCTTCACGAGTAATTCCCTGTCCCTCAACAGAAGCTACTTCTTCACCACTGCCAGACGATTCATTTGGAATTAGCCAAGCAATAAACCACAAAGAATTCCCCAGTAACAAAAGAAAAAGAATAATAAGCACTGGCTTTGTTTTCAATCTCTTCTGATTGGGTTGATCTTCTACCAGATGACGCCCATTTTTATTATTTGATTTCATCGATAAACGATTCCAATTCTTGTTGAGAATATTGATATGTTTCCATACAGAAATGACATTGAGCTTCAGCTTTACCGTCATCCTCAATCATTTCTTGAATTTCATTTTCACCTAACGCTAAAATTGCTGATCCAAATCGCTCTTTTGAACAATTACAATCAAAAGATACGGGCATTTCATCTAGGAATTTGACGTTTTCAGCACCTAAAATCTCTTGTAATAATTCTTCAGGCGTTAGTCCTCTTGCCATTAATTTAGAAACAGGCTCCATCGAACTTAGTTTTTCTTCAATAATTGAAATCGTTTCATCTTCAATTCCTGGCATTAACTGAATAATAAATCCACCTGATGCCAAAATTGTATTATCCGGATTTACTAAAACCCCTAATCCAACAGAAGTAGGCACTTGCTCAGAAACCGCAAAATAATACGTAAAGTCTTCACCTAATTCACCAGAAACTATCGGTACTGAGCCTGTAAAGAAATCACGGAGTCCTAGATCTTTTACAATTGTCAACATACCTTCTGTTCCAACTGCTCGAGACACATCGAGTTTCCCATGTTCATTTAAATCAAAGTGAGTTTGCGGTTTTGAAACATATCCACGTACTTCACCTTTTGAATTACTATCGACAATAATGGCACCAATAGGACCATTTCCTTCTACTTTAACCGTGATTTTATCTTCACCTTTTAGCATAGCACCCATCATGACACCAGCTGTCATCGAGCGACCGAGTGCTGCCGATGCAGTTGGCCAAGTTGCATGACGTTTCTGTGCTTCTCCTACTGTATCCGTTGTGCGAACAGCATACGCACGCACTTTACCTTCAAATGCTAGAGCTCTTACTAAATAATCCACCATTTTTTCTCCTCTTTTCTTATTGGTTACGTTCGTATATTAAGTGCAGTCCTTTTAAAGTTAAATATGGATCAACCGTATCAATTACTGTTGTTTGCGCCGCAATTAAACTAGCCATCCCACCCGTTGCAATGACAGTAGGGTGTTCTTTACTTTGCGCTTTCATACGTGACACTATTCCTTCTACTTGACCAACATACCCATAAACAATACCAGCTTGCATAGCTGAAATCGTATTCTTGCCAACTACACTTTCCGGTTGCGTTAATTCAATTCGAGGCAATTTTGATGCTCGCTCAAATAGAGCTTCTGTGGAAATGCCGATACCGGGTGCAATTGCGCCTCCCATATATTCGCCTTTTTCATTAATAAAACAATAGGTTGTAGCCGTCCCAAAATCCACAACTATTAGTGGGGGACCGTATTCTTCTATCGCCGCGACCGCGTTGACAATGCGATCTGCTCCGACTTCACGAGGGTTTTCGTATTTAATATTTAATCCAGTTTTCACACCTGGACCCACTACAAGCGGTTTAATGCCAAAGTATTTTTGACACATTCTCTCTAATGAAAACATAATAGGCGGGACAACGGACGAAATGATAATGCTATGAATATGACTAAAGTCGATACCTGCATGGTTAAATAATGCTTTAACTTGCATGCCATATTCGTCTTCTGTTTTATTACGGTCAGTTTCCATGCGCCAATGATGTATTAGTTCGTTTTCATGATAAACACCCAGCACAATATTTGTATTTCCTGTATCTAAAACGAGTATCATTTGTTTGTACCTCACAAATTCTAGTAATATATTGCTCCATTGTGATACTTTTCTTGTCTAGCTGTTAGCGCCAGCACTTTTCTGTTAGTCATCATACCATATTACCACTTGCAAAAAAAAGCTGATTGACTTCCACAACGGAGGTCAATCAGCTTAAATGTCTTATACGTTATTTACGATCTTCCTTAATGTCGCCTGAAGGTTCAACAGTCGTTTCTTCCTTCACTAAATCGGCAGTTGATGGGTCGTTTGCTGCGCCCGTAACATCTGGTGTTACTGCGTCAACATTTGTCGTTTCCACATCCACTTTTTTGTCAGAAGCTTCATCTTCATCTACAGAAGCAACAAGACGTACTGGTAAAGTACCATGATCTTTCAAGTGCATAATTTGACCAGCGTCTAGTGTTTCCACTTCAAGAAGCGTATTCGCAATTAACTCTAGTAACTCTAGTTTTTCCGTCAAAATCTCTTTTGTACGAACGTACTGCTCTTTAATCATACGTTGCATTTCTTGATCAATTTCGTAAGCAATAGCATCCGAATAATTTTGCTCAGAGTTAAAGTCACGACCTAAGAACACGTTACCGCCTTGCGCTGACCCAAACTGCATAGGTCCAAGTTTATCACTCATACCATATTCAGTAACCATGCTTCTAGCAATGCTAGTCGCACGTTGGAAATCATTGTGAGCGCCCGTTGACACTTCACCGAAGACAACATCTTCAGCTACACGTCCTCCAAGTAGACCAGAAATTTTATCAAGTAATTCTGGTTTAGTCATGAAGTAACGATCCTCTTTTGGTAACATAACAGCGTAACCGCCTGCTTGGCCACGAGGAACAATAGTTACTTTATGAACAACCTCTGCGTCATCAAGCGTTAAACCTATTACTACGTGCCCAGCTTCATGATAGGCAACAATTCTGCGTTCTTTTGCTGATATAACTTTACCGGTTTTCGCAGGACCTGCAATTACGCGGTCGGTTGCTTCATCGATATCAGTCATATCAATCTTCTTCTTATTACGACGGGCAGCAACTAAAGCTGCTTCGTTTAGAAGATTCTCTAAATCCGCACCAGAAAATCCTGGTGTACGTTGTGAGACTGCTTTTAAATCTACATGCTCATCTAAAGGTTTGTTGCGGGCATGTACTTTAAGGACTGCTTCACGACCCTTAACATCTGGGCGACCAACCGTAATTTGACGATCAAAACGTCCTGGACGAAGAAGTGCTGGATCTAGAATATCTGGTCGGTTTGTTGCAGCGACGATAATAATTCCTTCATTCGCTCCGAAACCATCCATTTCAACAAGCAATTGATTCAAGGTTTGTTCACGCTCATCGTGTCCACCACCAAGACCAGCTCCACGTTGACGACCAACTGCATCAATTTCATCAATAAAGATGATACATGGTGCATTTTTCTTTGCGTTTTCAAATAGGTCACGTACACGAGATGCACCCACCCCTACAAACATTTCCACAAAGTCAGAACCACTAATTGAGAAGAAAGGAACGCCTGATTCGCCTGCAACAGCACGAGCAAGCAATGTTTTACCAGTACCTGGAGGACCAACTAAAAGAATCCCTTTAGGAATACGAGCGCCAATTGCATCGAATTTGCGAGGGTCTTTTAAGAATTCAACCACTTCTACAAGTTCTTGTTTCTCTTCATCAGCACCTGCTACATCATCAAAGCTAACTTTTTTCTTTTCAGTATCAAATAATTTCGCTTTACTCTTGCCGAAACTCATTACTTTATTTCCGCCACCCTGAGATTGGTTCAATAAGAAGAAGAACAGGATGAAGATGATAATGAACGGTATTATGCCTGTAAAGAATTGCACCCATCCACTTGTTTGAGGTGCTTGTAAATAGTCAATTTTTACATTGGCTTCAGCAATAGTATTGATTTTGTTATAAAGTTCTTGGTCATCAATCGGAATATTGGTGACGAATTCTTCATCTTCTTTATAACCCTTCATTTTCCCACGCACTACATAGACACTTGCATCTGGTTGCATGGAGAACTCTGTAACTTCGTCACCTTGTAATGAAGTCATAAACTCGTCATAACGGATTTCTTTGGTTGGGTTTTTTTCGCTGTTAAACGTACCAAAGATCCCGATAATCACAAGGAAAATTAATAAATAAAATATGGTGTACCGAAATATTCGATTCATCCCAAACCTCCTCAAAATATACAGAAAAACTAAAGATAATCTTATCATAAGCAGAAAAAAGGGTACAACGATAAGCCTTGTCTTTTATACCCAAGTGCTTGATTTTATGTGACATTTTTGTTCACTGTTTTAAAACGAGTATACTTCTTTCTTTAAAACGCCTACATAAGGTAAGTTGCGATATTTCTCCATGTAATCTAATCCGTAACCCACGACAAATGAATCTGGCACTTCAAAACCAATGTAGTCAACGTGTAAATCTACTTTGCGACCACTTGGTTTATCGAGTAAAGTAACAATTTTAATTGATTTTGCTTTACGATATTTAAAAAGTTCAACTAAATAACTAAGTGTCAAACCACTATCGATAATATCCTCTAAAATCAATACGTCGCGACCTTCGACGCTTGTGTTTAAATCCTTCACAATTTTAACTTCACCAGATGAAATTGTCGCATTTCCGTAACTTGAAACGTCCATGAAATCAACTTCCATGTAAACATCCATTCGTTTCATAAGATCGGCCATAAATGGCATTGCGCCTTTTAGTACACCAACTGCCAATGGAAACTTGTCTTTATAATCAACAGTTAAGACTTCTCCTAATTCACGAATTTTTATTTGTAATTGCTCTTCAGAAATCAATACTTCTTGAATATCTTTCCCTAACATATAGATTCCTCCTCGGGATTAGTAGTTTCTTTTTCAATCATAAATTTATGCGTCCAACCATCATGTGGATGCTTGGTAAAACGTGAACCTAGTCTAACTCCTGGCAAACCAATAATTTCGCCTAGTTGTGTCTCGAGCACTGGAACCTCTTTTCGTATGTGCCGCGGTACTTTTTCATCAATCATTAGGCGGGACAAACGTTTGGAATCTTTCATTCCTTTTAACAATAATCGATCTCCAGATTGTCTACCCCTCATGTGGATAGGTAGCTCTCTTTGCTCAAGTGTTACATACCATCCCTCATCAAAACAAAACGCATCATCTCGATTGCACACTTTTATCCGTAAATTAAAGCCGGCAGCTACCCATTCCCCGGTGACAAGAATAATTGGGGTGAGGAGTGGCGATGATTTTGCTTCATCAAAAGAAAAAAGCATCGTCGAGTAGTGACGGAACACTTTTCTCCCTTTTGGAAGATGAATCTCACTTGAACCGTCACGTTCGAGACACTGGCTATGAATTTGATTAATAAGATCATGACTTAACCATAAACTTTCATTTGGATATAGATACTTTAATATTAGTAGAACGACCCTTTTTTGTAAAGCAATCTCGATGCGTCGAAATAGTTGTATGTCAATAGATAGTGAATGAAGGGATGTTGATAGGATAATTTTCTCATATTCATTCATAGCAAGTTTCTGCAATAATTGCTCATCTTGCTGTTGTTGATGTGTCCACTGACTTATAGCAGCTGCAACATTTGGGTTTTCTTCTTGGACAAGAGGTACGATATGATGGCGAAATCGATTCCGCGTGTATGTATCTTTCTTATTACTTGAATCTTCACGATATGTAATGTGTTGTTGGTTCAAATAATGTTCGATTTGTTTTCTCGTGACGGATAAAAATGGACGAATTAACTTAGCTTTTCCAAAGGAACGTTTTGATAACATGCCATTCGTTCGAGTTCCTCTTGTTAAACCCATTAATACCGATTCTACTTGATCATCCGCATGATGAGCTACAGCGAGCTTATTGTATTTGCTTTTTTTCATCACTTCTTCAAAAAAGTGATAACGTTCACGGCGGCAAATATCCTGTAAGTTTCCATTTTCACGAATTAGTATGTCATTTATAGGTAGCTTTTTTCTGTGAAAACTGATGTTCAGATTATGGCATAGATTTTCAACAAAACGTTCATCTTCGTCTGATTCTTCACCTCTAAGACCATGATTCGCATGAATACAGCCAATTTCAATACCAAGAAAATCTTTTTGTTGGTTTAAAAAGGTGAGGAGCGTAATTGAATCTGCGCCCCCTGAACATGCAACAAGAAGTCGATCCCTACCACTTATTAATTGGTGTTTTTGACTATACATTATAACTTGTTTACGAAAATCCAACTTCTTGTCACCTCCTTGACTCTAGATATTCTATTTTACCATTCTTTCACGCGAATTATTTCGATATGATGGAGAAAAGAGTGACCATTCCGGAACAGCATGCTTAACTTTGACTACAATTAATGTTCGATCATCTTCCGCAGCAGGATATTTTCGATTAAATTCTGACACCAATATTTCAGCAAGTGATTCAGTTGGTAATGTCTCATACTTTCTCATTAAACGTATGAGTTCATCTTCTTGTTCTTCTAAGGAATCATCTGGTGAGAATATTCCGTCTGATAGCATCACTAAAATATCCCCATCTTTTACAATACGTTCTTCTGCATCTACCGACAGCGTTGGCAAGAAACCTATCGGCACGCTTTGACTATCAATTTTCACACTGTCTTTCCCTCTGAGTAAGTATGTTGACATGCTTCCAGCTTTAAACGACCATAACTTCCCTTGTTGTAAATCAAGTAACGCTAAATCCAACGTAGCATATAAATCCGAATGATGCTTAAGAGACATGACGTAATGTAGCGTATGCATCGCAGTTTCTGGGTTCATTTGATGTTGTAAGCATTCACGCAACAAGCGAATAACTTTTCTACTCTCATGGTAGGCTTCCATGTTCTGACCCATCCCATCTGACAATACGAACGCTACTAGCCCGTTATGCAAAGGAATAACACTATGTGCATCCCCAGAATATAAGGTATCCTGGGAGGCCCTTGTAAACACTCCATAATCATACTTAAATCTCACAGCAGATTGGAACGTGATTTGAACGTGTGCAAAAGGATCTTGAATTTCAGAAGTACGACTAATCTCGAACGGTTCATCATATAATTCATGAAGAATAGGACTAATAAGACGCTCACCTATCATTTGGTTCGTTTCCCACTCCGCTTGTTTTAAAGGCAAACAACATACAATTTTCCGTGCTCCCGGTTCTTCTGAAAGCATATCAATTTGAAAGTGCGCGATTTTCGCGTTATCTAAGCATCTTGAAATGATCTCTTCTTCAGATTCGTGATTTGCTTCATTTAGCTTAATATCAGCCATAAGATCACTCACATGTTGACTCATGTCACGTAGTTGGAACGCTAGCATTTTTTTACCATGAGCGTAATGTCCAGCTAGTTTATTGTTTGCGAACTGTTCTTCGAGTGCATCAATAAGCCCGCTTGAACGTACACATTTTTCTTGAATCCGGTCATTTAAGCGATAGCGAACACCTGATTTGGTATGAGCTCTTAGCTCTTTCCACTCTTCTACGACTGGATACATACCTTGATCTTCCACCCCCCAACATTTATCTTGTCTAAAGCAAGTGCCGCATACTGAATAATCCGTCATTCGACTGCTTGAAGCTACTTCTTTTTGCGTTGGAAAGCGATCATTAACAAGCTGTGTAATAAATTCAACGAACTGTTGAAAATCATATAATTGTGTATTTACTTTATCTGTTAACCATTGTTGCCTTTTAAAAAGTACGGATGTAGGTTTTGGGAACAATTGATTCTGAGCATAGTTTAACCAAGAAGTTGGTAATATAAAAAAGATTAACATCGCACAAGTAAGTGAATAAAAATAAACTTTATCAAGCGGTAATGTGGTGTCATATACAGTGAAAAATAGTGCTGCGCCAAGAGATCCGATAGCCATCCATATACGACCTTTATTTTGAAATAACCCTGCACATAATCCTGACAACGCATAAACCGCAATCATTCCGCTAAACGATAGTTGAGATAAACTAAGAATTGTCCCCATAATCGTGGCAACTGCAGTTCCAACAAAAACCCCACCAACGCTTACTGCTCCAAATACCACAAGGTGAACGAGCACTAGAGGAATTGAGATGACCCCAAATACCAAACTCCCCATACCTGTTAACATTAAAGCACTCACCATCACAGCTGCACCAATTCGTTCAAACGTCCATTTGGCTATTGTTAATACGTGCATTGGGACAAATAATTGAAATAGAAAGACTGTCATAATCGCAGATAGAACGCTTTCATACAATACTAGTAAAGATACAGACAGTGGAATGGCTCCGCCATACGATACGGCTTGCCATCCCATTTGGACAAGCAAGACTACAATAGCCACTTGCAATGGGATGAATTTTTTTTGCTTTAGTAGGTGACTTACTACTTGATAGCCACCTACTAGTAAAACATGAATGACTGTCTGTCCAATTCCAAGTGTTAAACTCCCACTAAGACCACCAATCCAAACGAACGGTAAATAACGTGGATACCGCCTTGCCACAATTGCCCATATGGGTAAGAAAAATGGAACAGCTGCTTCAAATAACACGACTCTTGATAAGAAGAAGGCAAAAAATATAATGAGTAAGGATAACGTGATTTTTAATTTTTTTTTCTTTATCCAAATCATCCAACGGCTCCAAATAGGCATTTTCTTCACACTATCAGTTGTCATAGATTTCATGAAATCAATCCCTTCCCTTACGATGATTTTTATTATAGGAGAAGATTCGTGTAAAGTTTGTCAATTCATGACAACTTGATCAAAAAACATTTCGACGTAATATCAGAGAAAACGAGATAAACATTCAAAAGACAGCTTGACACTCTTTGGTTACGCTAGTATTATTGTAAATGTTCTTTAAAAACGGCGGCCTAGCTCAGCTGGCTAGAGCGTACGGTTCATACCCGTGAGGTCGGGGGTTCGATCCCCTCGGCCGCCATATTTTATTGAAGTATCCTGCAAAATCGGATGCATGACAGGCCCAGCCATAAGCGTCATTCGAGCTCGACATCAGCTTTTCGAAAAGTTGTTTTTATCACATGTTTCCTACTATTACGGCCCCTTGGTCAAGCGGTTAAGACACCGCCCTTTCACGGCGGTAACACGGGTTCGATTCCCGTAGGGGTCATCCAAAAAACCCACAAGAGAAGATATCTCTTGTGGGTTTTTTTATTTTCGTAATTATATCCATTATTTTCAAAAACTATCTATCTACTTCTAACACGCTCAATTTGTCGTTTATGATGTTCATCGTGTTCAGAAAAATCAGTAAAATAACTCATAATCGACAAAGAATGATTACCAATGTTAAATTCTTTGTGCCATTCACTGTCATTTATTTCTTCAAGTTTTTTCGTAATGCATTGACGTTGTCTTTTTGCATAAGCAATGGTTTCTTCAAATGTTTGTTGTGAAGCAAGTGCTTCAGCTTTTGCATTAAACTCTTCGAAGGCAGGAAATTTTTCAAGTTTAGCACCTTCTTTCATGAAGGGTAGCCGATCTTCTAAGGTAAAGCGATCCCATTGTGCTAAATGCATGATAATTATATTTGGTGACCACTTTCCAGGAGCATACGGGCTCATTGCTTCTTCGTTTGATAACTCTTTCAATGAATTCAACCATACCTGATAATTTTTGTGAATCTCTAAAATTTGTTGTTTGATCATAGCTAACACTCCTTTCTGTTATGTTTATGTACTTATTCCATGCATTCTATATTTAAAATACAAAAAAACATCTCCGCAACGAGCGGAGATGCTATAATAAACACTTTTTCTACGATTAAAACAGCCAGCAAATTATCCTCGTTTTGCGCCACGACCGCCACGTTTAGTTTCAGTTGCGCGTTTCAAAGTGGTTAAACGTTCTTCACTATCTTTTAAGAAACGTGCCATTTTTTGTTCGAAATTCTCTTTGAATGGACGGTCTCGATCGTTTGGACGATTATTTGGACGTGGTCGTTGAGGACGTTCTGGTCGCTCAGCTTGTGGCTTGGCTTTACGAATAGATAAGCCGATTTTACCGTCAGCCTCGACATTCATCACTTTTACTTCAACCATGTCCCCGACTTTCAAATGCTCGTTGATATCTTTCACATAATTATCAGCAACTTCACTGATATGAACAAGACCTGTTGAGCCACCTGGTAGTTCGACGAATGCTCCGAAATTTGTGATTCCTGTTACTTTACCTTGTACCTTGCTGCCTACTTCAATTGACATAAAAAAAATGCTCCTCCTTAAAAATTAAGCCGGCTCCTTTAGAAACCTTGTAATCGTAATAACGGACTCAGAAAATCAAGTCTCCCCTTTTAATTATATCCAAAAAAAAAAAGAGTGTCAATAAGACTACTCTTTTGAATCGTTATTTTTGTCATCTTTTTCAGGAATTGCAAAAATAATTTCACCCTCATTAGAAAGGAAATATTCTTTTCTTGCGAGTTTCACAATATAATCATCATCATTTAACTTTAGAATTTGAGTTTTCAACATATCTTGTTCGTATTTAACTTGTTCCAATGCTTGTATAGCTTCTTCTTTCTTCTCTTCTTTTGCAGCTAACGCTTGTGATTGGGTAAACATTGTAAAGGTTAACCAACCCATTACAAAAACTACAATGACAGAAAAAGCAGCTAATCGTCTAAATAAACGCATTTTATGTGCTTTTTGGCGCTTTTCTTGACGTTCAACCGAGTGGACATACTCTTTATTAATGGATGAGATTTTGCGATTTTCTTCATTTTCATTATTATTCACACCCAAGTCATTCACTCCCAGCCATAATTTGTCAACCATTTAGTAGTTGCAATTATAACTGATTTATTATTTTTTTTGAAGGGACCTTCGGGGTATTTTTTTAATTATTTTTAAAAAAGGCCAAATAATAACCATTAAAATTTTTACAAGGATGCGAACTATATGACGAATGATGGTTACAACTAAGTGGAGTATCCACCAAATTGGCTGAACGACTAATCTTATAAACACACGTCTACCTATAAGCATCGGCTGTCTAAACCATAATTCATACGTGATGATGCCGACAATTTGAGCAAGCGGGTCGTATATTCGCCATGCCCCATCTCTTAAATAAAATAATAAGTAGAAACTCGCGATTCCAAGCACCAACCATAACAAGATTTCAAATAACCCTTGGTAACGTCTAAGTAAAGCGCCTGGACGGAGAGCTTGACAACTGTCTCGAAAACTTTCAACTAAAAAACCTGCGGCCACGCCACTTGCAATCATGGCCAACAGACTTAGAAATTGATAAGAAATTGTCATCCAAACAATTTATGCAAGAAATTACGGTTAGGTTCACGTTCTTCTTCATCATATTGGAACGTGCGCACATTTCCTTCAAGTGTCAGCAACCCTTTATCTACATCTAAATGAACAATGCGTAACTCGTCACCTTTAATACTTAAATGCCCTTGAGATGTTAGAACGGCAAACTCTTCTTGATCAAAACGTTCAATAGATTTGACAGATGTTAAGTCCATACGCTTGCGATTTCGTAAACTAATGACATGATCTCCTGATGGAATTGCCATGGATGCATGTTCGGCTTGATATTGCATAAAATTCCTCCTTTACTTGTCCAGTCCATTAACTATATGCAAGCAAACAAAAAAGCATGACCACTTTTGGCCATGCTTACCATTTAATCTTCATCATCAATAAATTCAGGTTCGACTTTTTCAAGCCTTTCTTCTTTTAATATGGTATACATCATAATTGACTCTTCTTTTTTCACGGTCTCTTTGAGCATCTCAATACGGGTAGTTACGACTTTTTGGCCGAAGCGAATGCCCAATTCATCTCCCACTTTAATGACTGAACTTGCTTTACTCACTTTTCCGTTGACCGTGATACGTCCTTGATCTGCTACTTCTTTAGCAAGTGTACGTCGTTTAATCAAACGAGATACTTTTAAAAATTTATCTAATCTCATATCATACATCCCCTTTTATTTGTTTGGCCTGTTGCCAAAATTTCTCGAGTTCATTCAATGTATAGGCACTAAATTCACCTTTACCTTGAGCCACACTGTCTTCAACGCAATGAAAACGAGTTTTGAATTTTCGATTCGCATGCATCATGGCTTCTTCAGGAGAAAGACCGTAAAAACGAGCGACATTGACAATTGTAAATAACACATCTCCTAATTCATCGAGTTGTGAAGTTGCTGTACCACCCGTAATTTCATGTTTAAATTCTTGCCATTCTTCGTCAAACTTTAACCAAGCGCCTTCTGCATTTGGCCAATCAAAGCCCACTTTAGCGGCAGATTTTTGAAAATTATACGAGGTCAAAAGTGACGATTCTGACCGTTCTTGTCCTTCTAGAATTCGTTTCTTATGATTGCCTTTTTCAACAGATTTTAATTGTTGCCAATTACGTAATACATCCTCTGTACCTTCAACTTCCACATCACTAAAGACATGCGGATGTCTATGAATCATTTTAGAAGAAACACTTTCAAGCACATCTTCTAAACTAAAGTATCCATTATCTTCCCCAATTTGAGCATGTAAAAAAACTTGAAGCAAAACGTCTCCTAGTTCTTCTATCATTCCATCATCATCTTGATCATTTACAGCTTGTAAAAATTCATGCACTTCTTCTATTAAATATTTTTTTAATGTCTCATGTGTTTGTTCACGATCCCATGGACAACCATCAGGCGCACGGAGCTTCGTAATAATTTCTCTGAATGTTGACCATTCTTTAATTCGCTCTTCACGGCTACTAACCGGAGGAACATAGATTGTCGTTAAATTATTTAATTCTGTTGCACGATCAAGTTCGAATAAAGGTACAACTCTCAGTACTTCTTCGCTAGTACCAGCAGCTGTAACAATTGTAACTAGATAGTCTTCTGGATACTTCTCCATTAACGTTAACTTCACATCAGAAGCACTGTAAGCATCATATACTTGAGCAATTAATACATGTTGTGACATGTGCACATCATCGCGCTTAAACATCGTCCCATCCAGTAATTGAAAGCCTTCAATCGGATCAATACGCAATGCATTAAAAATTGGATCTAAAAAACTTTGCCCTCCGACAATTTCAAGTTGAATGCGCCCCTCTTTTTCAGCATCTACTAACCACTGAACGGTTTGCTCAGCAACTAACGGATGACCTGGAACCGCATAAAACAAAGGACCTGATTGTGCTAATGTAATTAATGTTTCAACAATCTCTTGATAAACAGCTTCGAAGCCATCGTGTTTTTCATAGATCTCATCAAAACTTTTATATGTAATGCCTTCATTCCCCAATTCTTGTAAGACCGGATGTTCAGCAGTTCGCACATAAAGTCGTTGTGCTTTTACCAACGTTTTATACACACCAAGTGGTAACTGATCTAAATCTCCTGCTCCTAAGCCGAGCACTGTAATTGTATTCACATGCATCACCTCTTTCTGTTTTTATCATATAGCCACAATTGAACCATAGCCATTCTTCTTCCAAGCGGCAATAAAAACCATTCTTTTTCCGCAATAATACGGCTCTTTGCTATGTAAAGTAAAAAGACGACCGCGCCTAACCCCACACTTGTTAGTGCAGTAAACGTAGCGCCTATACGACTGGAAAGCCCATCAAATAACCAACTATCGGCTACAAATATCCATGTCATTACAGTGACTATCATACATAGACAAGCTACTGCTAAATGTCCATAAAATCTAGCTGGTGCAAAACGAATCTTCCAAATTGAATATAAATACAGATATAAGCTTATCGCAATAAAAATAAATCCAATATTACTAGCAACAGCTGCTCCCATTATTCCATACTTAGGTAATAACCATGCATTGCAAAGTAATTTTATGATGAGTCCAATAATCAGTAAGATTGCAGGGAAAATTACTTTTCCTAATCCTTGCAGCATAGATGTCATCGTTAATATTAACGACAGCCAAAAGATTTGGATACAAAACACTGATATCGTTGTCGATAAATCTCTCGTTTCAAACAACATCTCGTTAACTGGCGATAACACTAATATAAGACCGAGTGTTGCAGCTGTCCCAAATAAAAGTGCGATTTTAAACGTCAGTTGTGCAAATGGAATAGCAGTTCTACCAGTCTTCTTTTGAGTTGTATGGGCAATTAATGGAACAATAGAAAGTGACAACGTAGAAGCGATTAATATTCCCATTTGAACAAGAGGTAACCCTCGGTCATACATGCCTTTTGTTTCCATCGCTGTTAATCGATCCATTCCAGTTTCTAGTAAGCTACTAAAAACCGTAAAAGAGTCTACCAGTTGAAAAAATAACAAAATGAGTGAACTCATGCTGACACTTAAGCTAATGACAGTCAAATTCTTGACAATTGGAACAATTTTTATAGTATTAGGGACCCTTTTCAAGAATTCATGAGAAGATTTTTTTCGCACAAATAGCAAAAGAAGTACAATACCCGCAATTTCACCTACAATGGCACCTAATAGAGCTGTGCTCCCGGCCGTATATAAAGATGCCCCCGTCTTTACAACGATGAATGTACCAATTAAAATAACCGTTACTCGCACCGTTTGTTCTACAACTTGTCCATAGGCAACCGGTTCCATTCGACCTTGAGATTGAAACGAACCCTTTAGCACAGCAAGAACAGGCATTAATAACACGACAAACGAGCCTGTGCGTAGTAATTGTGCCAGATCATCATCACCCATCCATCTAGCTAATACATCCGCTCCTGAAAATAACACTGTAAAACTGATGATTGATATAACACTTAAATAAATAAATGCAATTCGTAAGATAGTCGCTCTATAGTTATCGTCTTCCTGTTGGTCATGTGCATCTGCCAAAAGTTTTGAAATGGCGACTGCAAAACCATAAGATGTCCAAACCGTAAGCACCCCGATAAATGGATACACTTGTTGGTATATGTAAAATCCTTGGTCCCCTACAATGTTTTGAAAAGGAATTCGGTAAACTGCACTTAGAGCTTTGACGATTAAGGCTGCAATCGTTAACAACACCGCGCCTTTCATAAATTTTTGCATCGTCCATTCATTGTTCATACTTTTTCCTCATTCCACTAAAGCCATGGCTAGAGTGGGCTTCTGTACTATTAATGGCTTAATTATAACACGAAAAAAACGTCTTCTTGAGTGTTTAAGAAGACGTTTTTCATTCGGCACGTTCCACATTTCAGTGTTGGCTAGCTCCGAAGGCCAGACCGCACCTCCGTTTCACAACCTCATTCGAAAACAAGTTTATGATTCGATTTGCTCCTGCGGTTACTCGTCGCAGAGGAAACCTTGTTCCAACGTCGGAGTCGGTCTACCATGGCCTTCTACGCTTTTCAGTGTTGGCCAGTTGCTAAGCCCAGCTCGCACCTCTGCTTCAGAAACTCATTCGAAAATGGGTTTTCGATTCGTTTCTTCCACCAGAGGAGTCGAGCTAGAGTAGGCTTCTCCACATTTCAGTGTTGGCCAGTTGCTAAGCCCAGACCGCGCCTAAGCTTCAGAAACTCATTCGAAAACAAGTTTTCGAGTCGTTTCTTCCAGCGCCGGTGTCGGTCTAAAGTGGGCTTCTCCACTTTTCAGTGTTCCATTTGTTTGGCTAGGAAGTGAGCAGCTGTTTCTACTGCTTTTAGTTCTGCATCTCCAATGAAATGGACTTTTGATAACAAATAGACTGCACCTATAGGATTACCGGCGGCAATAATTGGTGCTACACAATAGGATTTCACCTGTTCAACTTGCCCGGGTATCCATTCTATCGTTTTTTCCATTTTTTCCGAAACAATTGTACGCAATTGTAGAATGTCTTCTGCTTGAGAAGATAAACGACGATTCAAATAATCTTTTTTTGACACACCCGCCACCGCGATCATCTCATCTCGATCACTAATAAAAGCGGGTGTCCCTAAGGTTGAATACAATGTTTCTGCATACTCTTGGGCGAAATCACCAAGTTCACTAATTGGGGAGTACTTTTTTAATATAACTTCTCCATCACGGTCCGTAAAAATTTCGAGTGGATCTCCTTCACGAATTCGAAGGGTTCTTCTAATTTCTTTTGGAATGACAATACGGCCGAGATCATCAATTCGTCTGACGATACCTGTTGCTTTCATCTTTGTTGCCTCACTTTCGACAGAATTCAAATTTCAGAATTTCAAAATTTCTCCCATAGTATGCATCATTGTTGGACAATTTATGCAAGGTCGGTATTACTCACCAAGTGAGGAAGCTACTTCTTTTCGTGATACAGGCAAAATTTTCATCATGGCTTCTAAAACATCAAACGGATGATGCTTTCCTGTTTTCTTTTCATCTATTGTTACAAGCAATTGTTGTTGATTGTTCATTTTAAATCCAACTGCACGCCCATAGGTCAAAGAGGACTCTACTAACATGGCACCATTCGTTGTTTGAGTGCCATTTTTGGAAAGCTTTATGGTCAAATGATGATCCTGTTCTTTAATTGATTCAACGCTCGCTTGATTTGCCCATACTTTTATTCGAGCAATTCGCATTAAGCGTTCTGCTTCAATAGGCATATTTCCAAAACGGTCAATTAATTCATCAACTAAATCTTCATAATCTTTCTCATTTTCCACCGCTTTAATGCGTTTATACATTTGAATTTTTTGAAATCCGTCCGGAATATAGACATCTGGCAAATAAGCATCAAACGGTAAAGAAATCTCGACATCAGGGATTTCATCTTTTTTCACGCCGCTTTGTTTCTCTTCAATTGCTTCTTGTAACATTTGAGCATATAAATCAAAACCGACTGAATCGATAAAGCCATGTTGCTGTGAACCAAGTAAATTCCCTGCACCGCGAATGGATAAATCGCGCATGGCAATTTTAAAGCCTGAACCAAGTTCTGTAAATTCTTTTATAGCTTGCAAACGCTTTTCTGCGACATCCGTTAAAACCTTATCGCGTTGATACATAAAGTACGCATATGCCACGCGATTTGAACGGCCGACCCGACCTCTTAATTGATACAATTGTGAAAGTCCCATGCGATCCGCATTTTCCACGATTAGCGTATTAACATTCGGTATATCAATACCCGTTTCGATAATGGTCGTCGTTACGAGGACATCATAGTCCCCTTCTAAAAACGCAAGGATGACCGATTCTAACTCTCTTTCTGTCATTTGACCATGCGCAAAACCAACGCGAGCTTCAGGAACAAGCATTTGAATTTCATCGACTTTACGTGCCATATCTTCCACGCGATTGTATAAATAAAATGATTGTCCGCCCCGTGCCATCTCACGTTCAATGGACTCTCGAACGAGGGCTCCGTTTTGTTCCATCACATATGTCTGAACTGGAAAACGATTAGCTGGAGGTGTTTCAATTATAGATAAATCACGGACTCCAATCATCGACATATGAAGTGTTCTTGGAATTGGCGTAGCTGTTAACGTTAAGACGTCTACATTGGTTTTAAATCGTTTAATCTTTTCTTTGTGCGTCACGCCAAATCGCTGTTCTTCATCAACGATAAGTAATCCTAAATCGTGATATACAATATCTTTTGATAATAAACGATGTGTGCCAATAACCACATCAATCGTGCCTGATTTTAATCCTTTAATCGTCTCAGTTTGCTGTTTTTTCGAACGAAAACGACTTAGCAGCCCTACTTCTACTGGGAAATCAGCAAATCGTTCTTTCATTGTTTCGTAGTGTTGTTGCGCTAAGATGGTTGTTGGAACAAGAAAGGCTATTTGTTTACTATCTAGCACTGCTTTAAATGCTGCGCGAATCGCCACTTCTGTTTTCCCATATCCAACATCCCCACAAACTAAGCGATCCATTGGTCGTTCTTTTTCCATATCCCGTTTAACTTCTTCAATTGAACGCAATTGATCCTCTGTTTCTTCATATGCAAATGCCGCTTCAAATGCTTGTTGCATATCCTGATCCGGCTCAAAGGCATGCCCTTTTTCAGACTCGCGTTGTGCATAAAGTTTAATTAAATCGTCTGCAATATCTTGTACTGCAGCTGTAACTTTCGTTTTCGTTTTCTTCCACTCAGCCCCGCCTAGTTTGTGTAGTTTAGGTTCTCTTTCTTCGGAAGCGACGTACTTTTGTATTTGGTCAATTTGATCAACCGGTACAAACAACTTATCATCAGCGCGGTAGCGAATGTGTAAGTAATCTTTATGAATCCCGCTAATTTCAAGCGTTTCAATACCGATGTATTTACCAATTCCATGGTGTATATGGACAATATAATCTCCAGGCTTAATTTCCGAATAACTTTTAATGCGTTCGGCATTTGTCATTTTTTGTGGACGCGTTTTCTTTTTCGGTCGTTGTTTAAAAAGTTCGTTATCTGTCAAAACAGCTAAACGTTGGAGCGGCAATTCAAAACCACTCGATATTTCACCTTCTACAATATAAATACCTGGTTGTTCAGGTATGCTTTGATCAACTAACACATGACTCGTCATGTCGTAATCTTCAAGAACGTCTTTGACTTTTTTCTGACGCTCTTTTCCTTCAGCCAAGATAAATACAAAGAATTTTCCAGCTACAAAACGTTCCATCTCGTTTTTCAAGAGATTCATTTGACCGTGGAAATGTTGCATCGGTTTACATGAAAAAGCAATAGTCTTTTTCAGAGGAATTCCTGAGAATGTGCGTGCAAATAGAGAAAAATACACTTTACGTTGTTTCAACATCCCAAGAATTTCTTTAAAACTAAACGAAAGCTTGACATCATGGACTGTTTTACCTTCTTCAAGTAAAGAAATATACCAATCTTTTTCTTCACGTTCTAAGGCATTCGTTGTTTCTTGAATTCGTCCAAGCTCATCAAATAACACCAAACCATCTTCCGCAAAATAATCTCCTAAGAAAGTAGGTTGATCTTCTAGAATGGATACATATTTCGTCATTTGATCAGGCACATCACCTTGTCTTAATAACTCAATATCGTGATTAATATGTTGAAGAAGCAGTTCTTTTGTTTCTGCCTTTTTCATTTTTTTTAAACTAGAAGTCAATGATTCTTCTAATTTTTCTGCTAGATTCGTAAGTTGGGAACGCGTCCATACAAACTCTGTTGCCGGAAGAATGCATACCTTTTTGAGCTTTTTAATCGAACGCTGATCTTCAGCAGAAAATGTGCGAATCGAATCGACTTCTGTATCGAAAAATTCAATTCGAATCGGATGTTGCAGGTAGATGGGATAAATATCTAAAATCCCTCCACGTAGCGCAAATTCTCCAGGTGCTGTAACCATTGGTTGTCTGGAGTAACCCATTGCTACCAAATGGTCGAGCCAGTCGTCTAAAATTACTTCTTGCCCTATTGCAGTTTCAAGTCTGCTAGCTCTCCATTGCTTCAAGTTTGGCATCTGGCGACGAAGTCCTGCGATTGGTGTAATTACTACTCCACGCTTCTGTGAGTGCATAAATTCGAGCGTCTCTATACGTTCTGCACGAAGTTCTGGACTAGATACAGATAAATCAGCTGCAATCAGCTCATCTGCCGGATATAAACGGACTTGATCTTCACCAAGTAGTTTCGCCATATCTTCAAATAATCGCTGGGCATGTAAAAGGTTTGGTGAAACTACTAAAATTGGTTTATCCATCTCTTTTGCAATAGATTGGATGAAAAGTGGGCGAGACCCCCCAACGAGGCCAGTCACTAATTGTTGATCAATTCCTTTTTGAATATCTGTAAGTAGTGTATTTATATGATGATCTTTCATTAATAATCGATGTAATGATTCCATATGAACCTCCTTAAGAAAAGCATAAAAGCCTACTCTAGCTGTACACGAAAGTAACGGAGCTGAAAGCTGTCCATCAGAGCTAGACATGACTAGTAGTAGAGCTATACTTTCATATACTTAAACAGAAAAAGGCTTTGCGCGCGAAACCCGCGCCAAAGCTAATTCTTATTGTATCCACTTTTGCATAGCATAGTAGTCTGGGTTCTCGCGTAGAGACCTTTCACAATGCTCACAAATACTATTTACCGTTACAGTTCCCTCTTCATCTTGCGTAAAAAACTCTTCAGAGAATTCTTCTTTCAATTGCTTTACTCGACCATGTTGCAGAATGGATTGACCTGCTAATTTCCCCATCTCCGCTTTGCAGTGCCGACACTTTACTTGAATTGCCATAATCGGACCGGCCTCCTTTTTTTTAGTATAGACCGGTCGATCTTAATTTATTCCTTACCCACCATTAAATCGGTTCATTACTTCAAGAAAGGGTGACGATAACCAATCCTCACAAGCATCCGCACTTTTATTCAATGCCTCATTCATCAAAGGTTTTTCATCAGTTTTAAACCGAGATAACACATAATCAGGGACTTTCATTCCTGCTGGTGGACGATCGACACCTAAGCGAATGCGATTGAAGTTTTGTGTTCCAAGATGTTGAATGATTGACTTGATTCCATTATGACCGCCAGCACTGCCCTTTTGACGTAGTCTTAACCTTCCAACTGTTAAATCCAAATCATCATAAATAACCACGATATCTTCCTCAGCGACATCGTAATAACCCATGAGCGGTACGATGCATTCACCCGACAAATTCATATAAGTGAGCGGTTTTACGAGTATTACTTTACCTTGAGGTTGATGAATAATTGTGTACATGCCTTTAAATTTCATTTGAGTTAAGGGTGAATTGAATCTTTTAGCCAACTCATCTACCACGTCAAATCCAATATTATGCCTTGTATGCTCATACGGTTTCCCAGGATTGCCGAGTCCGATAATCATTTTCATAAAACATACGTCCTTTATTTTCTTAATGGTTCTTATTTTACCACAAAGTTTAAATTTACAATAAGAAAAGCTAGCACAGTAATCCCTGTCATTCAAGAAAGTACAGATGATTTAAGTAACAGATTAAAAGGAGATTCCATACAGTATCAACTTTGGCTGCCAGGTCGCTTAGGATGGCAATCCTACTACACTATAACCTGAAGAATAAGACAGCCCTCTATTTAAATCTAGTGATTTCCGTTACAACGCACTTTCATGTTTCGAAGCTAGCAAAGCGATGCATAAATAGAAACAGAAGAATTAGAAACAGGGGGACGCTTTTCGTTGGAGGTCCGTTAGCCTCCTCTTCGCAAGCGCAAAGGCCACTGAAAAAGTTAATTTATAATTTCTTAGCTTATGGACTAGTTTAGGTGATTTCCGTTTCAGGCGGACGCTTTCGCTACCTGCGGGGTCTCGTCTGTCTCGCTTTTCCCGCCGGAGTCGCCACCTTCCACTTCAATCACTCACCTGTTTATAAATAATCAAGTGATAACAATATAGTTTTAAAAATAAAGATAAAAAATCGTCCTTTCTTATAAAATGAAAGTATCCAAACGCGTATTTAAAGGACGAATTTATATGTACAATCCATTACTCAATAAAGATAGAGCACTGAACAAAATTCACTTCCTCTGAGAGGAAAATTGCGTTTCTAAGGAAATCACGACTTTACATTAATCGAATTAACGAGAGTCACATCAAAGAAATTCTGTTTTAGCATGTTACTCTCCATATACAAAAAACACAATGAACAACGGGTTGAGTTCTTGATAGAACAATTTTATATGCTTTCTTATGTTTTAAGAAAAGTAGAAAGCTCCACTCTAGCTCATCACCGGCGCTTAAAGAATCGATTCGGTAAATTGTTTCATCATGAGGGTCTGTAAGGATAAATACGGAACTTCGTGTTACTCCTGTGGTTACTAGTCGCAAAATAAAGTGTTAAGAGCTTTTCAACACCCTTATGACCCACATCCTAGTGGGCCTAGGCTTAAGTGTGAGCTTGGCGCTAGACATAACAACTCAAGTACGAAGAGGTATTGCTCGAAAAATCTTATACTTTTTTGGCACAAAAAAAATAGGACTGTCAAATGACAATCCCATTTTTTAAAAAATTATTTTTTTGTTTCAGTATCTTCTTCGCTAACTTCTTCTGCCACTACTGCTGGTTCGTCAGCTGTAGTTTCTAGTTCTTCATCAGTACGTGGTGCCGAAACTGATACTAGTGCAAAATCATCATCGTTTAAGATATTGAATTCACATTTTTCACGCATATCGCCAACTCTTAAGATATCACCAATTTCAAGATCAGTAACATCTATTTCAATTGAATCTGGAATTGCTGAAGGTTTTACTTTAATTGTTAATTCATGGTTTGGATGGTTCAAGACGCCGCCTTGACTTTCCCCAACTGAAGAACCAGTTGTAACAACTGTTACACTTACTTCTAATTCATCAGTCATGTTAATTGCCAAGAAATCAGCATGAACAACATTACCTTTTAATACGTTCATTTGATAGTCACTTAATACAACATTAACTAATTTTCCAGCAAGATCTAATTTCATAACGCCGTTGCGACCAACTTCACGTAGTGTTTTTAATAAATCCACTTCGTGTACCGCAATTGAAGTAGCCTCTGTTTTAAAACCATAAACTACTGCAGGTACAAAACCTTCATTGCGTAATTTTGTTAAATTAGAATGTTGACCTTTTTCGCGTACATGTGTTTTTACTGTTGTAGTCATCTATTTCACTCTCCATGTCATTTATTCTGTTTTTATGTTTACCCAATTCTCACCAAATGAAACATAAATACCATTATACCATCAATCAAATAAAGTGCTAACTGATTTTTCTTCAAATACACGTACAATTGCATCTGCTAAAAGCGGTGCAACTGATAATTGTGTGATTTTAGGAGAATTTTTTTCTTCAGGCAATTCAATTGAGTTCGTAATTACTAACTCTTTAATGACTGAGTTGTTGATACGTTCAATTGCGGGTCCTGATAATACAGGATGCGTACAGCATGCATACACTTCTTTTGCACCACTTTCTAAGAGAGCATTTGCTGCAATTGTAATTGTACCTGCAGTATCAATAATATCGTCAATTATGATGGCTATTTTACCCTCTACGTTCCCAATAATATTCATAACCTCTGATACGTTAGCACGTGGTCGACGTTTATCGATGATCGCAATTGATCCTTTTAAACGTTCCGCCATTTTACGTGCACGGGTAACTCCACCGTGATCAGGAGAAACAATTACAATGTCAGCAGGGTCTATTTTTTTCTGCAAGAAATAATCCGACAAAATTGGCACCGCAATTAAGTGGTCAATTAAAATATCAAAGAAACCTTGGATTTGAGGTGCATGTAAATCTAACACGATGGCACGAGTTGCACCAGCAGTTTCAAGTAAGTTAGCCACTAGTTTCGCTGTAATTGGTTCACGAGCGCGTGCTTTACGGTCTTGACGAGCATAACCATAGTAAGGAAGAACAACGTTTACAGTACGAGCAGACGCACGTTTAACAGCATCTACCATAATTAATAATTCCATTAAATTTTCGTTAACAGGAGCAGATGTTGATTGAATGATGAACACGTCACACCCGCGAATACTCTCTTCGATGTTGATTCGTACTTCACCATCACTAAAACGGGTAACAGAAATTTTCCCAAGTGGGACTCCAACTTCTTCCGCTAGTTCTCTTGCAAGTGATTCATTCGAGTTTAATGAAAATATTTTTAATTTGGTATTTGCGTATTGGTTAGGCATGTTGTCCTCCTGTTATTTTAAGTTTAGTTTTTTAACGTATCCTTCTTTGTTCTCTTGACGCACACGACCAATTGACAAGGCTTGTGCTGGTACATTTTTTGTTATAGTTGATCCAGCTGCTACATATGCACCTTGGCCAATTGTAACAGGAGCCATTAAGTTTGAATTACACCCTACAAAGGAATCGTCCTCAATCGTTGTGATGAATTTATTCTTGCCATCGTAATTTACGGTAATCACGCCACAACCAATATTTACACGTTCTCCAACTTCAGCGTCGCCAATGTAACTTAAATGCGATACTTTCGAATGATGACCTAATTTCGTTTTCTTAATTTCAACAAAATTCCCTATTTTCGCTTCATTGCCAATTTCAGAATGTGGGCGAATGTGAGCGAACGGACCAACTGCTGTATCTTCTCCAATAACACTTTGAGTAACAACTGAAGAATGGACGGTTGTACGATGCCCAATTTTGCTGTCTTTAATATGACTATTTGGACCAATCAAACAATCTTCGCCAATTTCACAAGTGCCTTCAATAATAACACCTGGCTGCAACACTGTATCAGAACCGATAACAGCGTCAGCACTAATATAAGTATTTGTTGGATTGATAATTGTTACACCGTTTTTCATATGTTTTTTGGCGATTAACTTGCGCATTAGTGTTTCAGCTTGCGAAAGTGCTATACGATCGTTAACACCAAGCGTCTCCTCAAAATCATCTGTTGCATAAGCAGAAACGATGTTTCCTTGATTTTTTAAAATTTCAATTACATCTGGCAAATAGTACTCACCTTGTGAGTTATCATTTTTGACAAGCTTTAATGCCGCAAACAAAGCTTTATTATCAAAGCAGTATGTGCCAGAGTTTATTTCTCTTACTTGTAGTTCATCGGTCGATGCATCTTTTTGCTCCACAATGCGTTCAACATACCCTTTAGAATCACGAAGAATGCGACCGTATCCTGTAGGGTCTTCAGGAATTCCAGTAAGAATCGTCGCCTTAGCCGAAGTTTCTTGATGATGTGCAAGTAATGCTTTCATCGTTTCCGGGCGAATTAGTGGCGTGTCACCACAAATAACAAGGGTTGTCCCTGTTAACTTCCCTAGCGCTTCATCTGCTTGTAATACAGCGTGTGCCGTTCCGAGTTGTTGTGCTTGAAGTGCATATTCACTGCGACTCCCGAGTTGATCTTGTACTTTTTCAGCACCGTGTCCAACGATTGTCACAATCCGTTCGGCTCCAATTTCTTCAATATGATCTACAACATGTTCAACCATTGGTTTGCCACAAACGGGGTGCAATACTTTATACAATTTGGACTTCATGCGTGTACCTTGACCTGCAGCTAAAACCACTGCGTATGTATGTGTCATTTAGTAAGTCCTCCAATATGGTCATTCTACCTCTTTTGACTATAGACCAAATACACTCGTAATTCAAGGAAATCCCGCTTGACAAAATGGTGACAAATCATTTAACATTATGCATTTTTTATATTAAAAGGACTTCACACCAAATGGTGGAAGTCCTTCATTTATTAATTTGCTTGTTTTTCTCGTTTTACTTGACGTGAATAAAAGATTTCGTACATGACTGGAATGATAACCAATGTTAGTAAAGTAGAAGACGTTAAACCACCAATTACAGTTACCGCTAATCCTTTTGAAATCAACGTTCCTGATGAAGTCGTTAGGGCCAATGGAATAAGCGCAGCAATCGTTGCAAACGCCGTCATTAAGATTGGACGTAATCGTGTTTTGCCCGCTTCGACAAGTGATTCTCGAATGAGCATTCCTTTGTCATTTCTATTTTGGTTAATGCGGTCCACCAAAACAATGGCATTTGTCGTTACAATTCCAATTAACATTAAGAATCCAATCATTACACTAACAGATAATGGTTCGCGCGCAATTACTAAACCGATTAATGCTCCAATCGGTACGAAAATAAGAGATGACAATATTATGAACGGAATACGTGCTTGCCCGAATGTAATGAGCATAGTTAAGTACACGAGTCCAATTGCACTAGCAATGGCGAGTCCGAGTTGTTGGAAAATCTCGACCGTATCATCACTACCCCCACCACTTTCTAAACTTACCCCATCCGGTAAGTCTACGTTCGCTATAACACCCTCCTTTACTTCAGCTGATACTTTTTGTATATTGTCCGCATCAATTTGTGCTTGGATACGTGCAAAAACTTTCCCATCTAGTTTTTGAATCGTTGTAACGGAATCAATTTCTTCAATTGTCGCAATATCTTGTACTTCAACAGGTCCGTTAGCAGTAAAAATTGTCAGTGTTCGTATTTCATCAATACTAGTTAACGCTTCGTCATAAGACAATTGAACGGAACGATTAATGTCATCAAGCGTTAACTTGCCAACAGAAACAGGTTTTGTTTGGTCAGAAATGGTAGCAAGTAGCTGAAAACCAGACACGCCAAAGTCATCTGCTTTATCTGAATCAATTTGCACAACCACTTGTTTCTGTTTTTCAGTAAAATTATTAGACACATATTTTAGTGAATCAACAGTATTCATATATGCTTCTACATCCGAAGCGGCTTTTGACAATGCTTCTAAGTCACTTGCAAATAAATCGACGGAAACATTGTTATTTGATGGAGGACCACCAGTAGAAAGCTCAGATACCGAAATCGTTGCATCAGGAGAAACATCAGCTACAATATTGTCCATATCTTGTAATAACGACTTCACAAAATTAGATACATCTACATTTTCATTCAATGTCAAAATATATCCAGCTCTATTTTCAAGTTTTATTCCTGTTGCAAAGTCACGAGAACCCACTGCAGTTGTTACATCTTTAATATCTTCTATATCAGCAAATAATTTTTCTACTTCAAGTGATACTTCGTTCGTACGTTCTAGTGATGTAGATGAGGGTAGCTCTACACTTGCTTGAACGAGTTTTGTTTCCTCATCTGGAATAAAGGTAAACCCTAACCCAGGAACAAGCGCAAACGAGCCCCCAAGAAGAATTACAGACAATACCAAGATGACTACTTTGCGATTTAAAGACCATAAAATGACACGTTCATAAAAACGTTGCATCGCACCTTCTTTTTCTTCTTGTTTCACTTTCTTAAAAGCAAACCTCGCTAATATCGGTACAATTGTTACCGCAACCACTAGTGAAGCAGCTAGCGAGAAAATGACAGTTAATGCAAACGGCAAGAAGAATTCACCTGTAATCCCACTTACAAAACCAATTGGTAAAAATACCACAATTGTTGTTAAGGTCGATGCTGTAATTGCACGTAATATTTCTTTTGTAGATGATATGACTAATTCATTTGACATTGGATCATTTGTTTTTCGTAAACGTCGGAATATATTTTCAATCACCACAATACTATCATCAACAACTCGCCCAACAGCAACGGCCATCCCACCGAGCGTCATAATGTTCAAGCTAATATCGAGTTGAGCTAAGAAAATAGCTGCAATCAACAATGATAAAGGAATAGAAATAATCGCGATAATCGTTGCACGGAAATTTCGCAAAAAGATTAATACTGCAATTGACGCAAACAGAGCACCAAGCAAACCTTCCTTCACTAATGTTTCCACTGATTTTTCTATTCCTGCGGCAGAATCGAAACCAACTGCGTAATCTAAGCGGTCATCATAACTCTTTAAAACATTGATTACGCGGTTTGCAACTTCTACGGTATTGGCATCTTGCTTTTTCGTGACCGCCATCGACAATGCGTTTTCTTGGTTATAACGAGTAATTTCACTTTGTTTAGATACTTCTTCAATTGTTGCAATATCTTTTAGTTCAACCGGTGGTGCTTGTGAATTAAATGAAGATGTAAGTTTAAGTGATTTTAATTTTTCAATCGACTCGAGCTTTTCTTCCACGCGTACCGGTATATTAATATCATTATCATTCACAGTTCCAGCAGGGAATGATAAGATTTTTTGATCAATTTGTTGTTTTATTTGGCTTAGAGATAGTCCAGCTGCGGTTGCTTTTTCATTATTTACAGTAATTTGTAAATTCTCTTCTTTTAAACCACCCACCGATACAGAATTAATGCCAGGAATTTTATTTAACTCAGGGATGACTTCTTTATTCAACAGTTCTTCTATATTATCTTGGCCTTTGGCAAAAAGAGAAATATTGAAGATGGGAAACGACCCAAATGATAAACGGCTAATTTCCGTTTCCGCGCCTTCTGGTAATTCAAGTCCACGAATGGCCGTTTCAGTCTGTTGTTCTGCACGATCTAAATCTGTATCAAAAGGAAACTGCAAATTAATGATTCCTATTGTTTCATAGGATACGCTCTGAATTTCAGTGGCCCCTTCGATTCCTTTTAACTGTCCTTCAATCGGAGTAATGACGAGATCGTCTACATCTTCAGGTGACGCTCCTGGATATACTACTTGCACCGATAATTGCGGAAACTCAATGTTTGGTAACAAATCAATTTTTAATCGACTAAAGGAATAAAGTCCAAGCACAATGAGTAAGAATGAAATAATGAATACTGCTGTTGCATTCTTCAAACTAAATTTCGTTAAAAAATTCACTCAATACACCCTCTTTTTTAGTAAGATATGTTTCTATCTTAATTTATACAACACTCGTGTCGGATTGGCGAGTGCCAATGTGTTTTTCAAAAAAAAAAAAAAGAAACCCATCATGTAACATGACAAGCTTCCACAGTTTTCATATTAAACACTCGCTTCTTCATAAGTAATCATATCTTCTTCACTCGACTCATGATAGGCGAGTAATACAGCTTCTTGGAGCTTCGTGCGTGTTCCCGAATTAATCGGATGGGCTATATCACGAAATTCTCCATCAGGTGTTCGCTTACTAGGCATGGCCACAAATAGTCCTGCATTTCCATCAATAACACGAATGTCATGCACGACAAACTCGCTGTCTAGTGTAATGGAAGCTATAGCACGCATACGTCCATCGGTTTGTACTCGACGTAATCTAACATCAGTTACTTCCATTCCTCTCACCACCTTTCTTCTTAGATGTCTTACAGACTCTGACAACTATATTCTACATTTTTAGTATTTCTCCTCCTTTTTTTTGGAATTTATTAATAATTTTAAATAGTAAAAATAAGAAAAAATGACGCACAGCACTTTTTTTGTCTACTAGACTTCCGTTATTTATTACTGTTTTGAACTTAAATCCAACTAACTCTATTTATATTTCAATGATATAAGCATTCACAGAAAATTAATTTCAAATTATAATCGTCTACAAACTTCCAAAGTATCACTATTACAACGTGATGTGCGATTTTCACAACGTGAGAGTCTATATTTTCAATGTCACCTTTTATAATTACATTCGAGGCACGTCACAGTGGGTAGAAACCTGCTTTGTAAGGAATAGAATACTAAAAAAAGTAAGAAGCTGCCGAAATTGCATCTTCGGCAGCTTGTTTTCTATGTAGTAAGTGTCTATTCTCTAGTAAACCAAAATCAATGAACTGTGCCCGTGAAAGTTTCGGTTGAGCGAACGCAAGATTGACTGAAGGAAATAGAGAAGTGCAGTTTGTTGCCCATACTCCTCGGAACTTTAGTCATACAAAATAATAAAAACACAGGCATAAAAAGAAACCATCAAGTGGTCTCGATGGTTTCTTTCATTACTATTTATCCTACAATCGCTATGACTTCTATTTCAACTTGCGCATCTTTAGGTAATCGCGCGACTTCTACCGTCGATCGTGCTGGTTTATGTTCACCAAAATGTTGACCATAAATTTCATTGAATACAGCAAAGTCATTCATATTTTTAATAAATACTGTTGTCTTCACAACTTGTTGAAGTGAAGATCCCGCCTCTTCTAATACAGCTTTTAAGTTCGCAAATACTTGGTGTGTTTGTTCTGTAATTGAACCTTCCACCATGTTTCCTTCAGCTGTTAACGGAATTTGACCTGAACTATAAAACATGCCGTTTACAATCATACCTTGAACATATGGACCAATTGCCGCTGCGGCTTTCGTTGTTGATACTGCTTTCATTACTCTTTTCCACCTTTCGAAAAATAATTACCTTCAGTTAATGCAATCGTGCGATTTTTTTCATTTACTTCCTTCAACTTAACAAGGGACAAATAATTTTCAATTAATTGTTCACCAGGATGTTCAGTTTCAACTAACACAGCTACACCCGCTAATTGACAATTAAATTCTTCAAGTAAATTTTTCATGCCATTCATCGTGCCTCCGACTTTCATAAAGTCATCTGTAATAAGTACTCGTTGACCACTCTTCATACTGCGTTTAGACAATACCATCGTTTGAATACGACGTGATGATCCGGACACATAATTAATGCTAACAGTAGATCCTTCTGTAACTTTGCTATCGCGTCTAACGACTACGACTGGCACATTTAAGTGACGTGCAATTGCATGCGCAATCGGAATACCTTTTGTCGCCACCGTCATGATGACATCAATCGGTTGTTTCGCAAACGCTGATGCAAAAACTTTCCCTACACGGTTCATCATTTCAGGGTTGCCAAGTAGATCTGTCATATATAAATAACCACCCGGTAGCAAACGGTCTGAGTGAGAGAGCTCTTCAATAAAGTCTTGAATCACTTCACGAACGGCTTCATCATTCATTCTTGGCATATATTTAACCCCGCCCGCTGCACCAGGAACAGTTACTAATAAACCGATTCCTTTTTCTTCAAACGTTTCTTTTACAATGGTTAAATCTTCACTTATTGAGGATTTTGCAGATTGGTACATATCTGCAAACAACGTTAATGAAATTAACTTTTGTGGATGGTTTAACAAATAATGCGTCATATCAACAAGACGCTCACTGCGTTTCCATTTCATGGGTCACACTCCTAAACACGAATGATTTATTCGTAAGTTTAAACAAATATACGGTTTTAGGCAAGTGAATCCCGATCTCCCAACAATCTTACTGCATACACCTCGTCACAAAATCCGCGTAAGCCATTATAGATTCGGTTCACTCTAGACTCGTGTTGGACTAGTCCAAATACGGTTGGACCACTTCCACTCATTAATACCGCATCCGCTCCAAATTTCATCATTTGCTCTTTAATCATCGATACTTCCGGATGCAACTTCAATGTCACAGCCTCTAAAGCATTCCCAATAGACTCACACATTAATTCATAATCTTTCTCGTAAATGGCCCGAATCATATCTTTAGAATTCTGATGAATGACTTCATTTATCTTTAAGCTACCATATACATCAGCCGTCGAAACTCCAATCGAAGGTTTCGCTAAAATAATCCAACAGTTTGGTGGGGCAGGTAATTCTTGAATTATTTCTCCTCTACCAGTGGCAAGAGCAGTTCCTCCATAGACACAAAATGACACATCTGAGCCGATCTTAGCACCATGCTCTGCTAATTGATCCGACGTTAACTTTAAATTCCACAAATCATTTAACCCCCGCAAAGTGGCGGCTGCATCACTACTTCCACCAGCAAGTCCAGCGGCAACAGGAATCTTTTTCTCTAATGTAATGGACACGCCTTGTTTAATTCTATATGTATCTTTTAATAACTTGGCTGCTTGATAGGCTAGGTTTCTGTGGTCGTCTGGCACATAGCGATCTGCTGAAATAATGCGAATTTGACCATCAGTGCGTGGTTCTAATCCAATACGATCTGCTAAATCAACCGTCGTCATAATCATTTCCACTTCATGGTAACCATCTGGACGTTTATGTAACACATCCAATATCAGATTGATTTTTGCGGGTGCCTTCACATAAAGCATTAGATCACCTCCTTTATCAGTTTATAGCTGTTACCTATTTTACCACAGCTGTTGATGAAGGAAAGAACATTTGAAAAGTGCAATAGGCCAAGTTATACCATTGTCTAAACACTGTGTTTTACTGATGTTATTTGCAATTCCCACTATCTTAGCTTGAAGGACTTAGAAAAGAATATGTCATGAAATTGATTTTTTACAAATAATACTTTTGAAAAAAAGGCGGATTTCTCCGCCTTGTCAGCCTTATAAGAATTTACGCAGTTACTATGCAAAAATAAAAGAATGTGCTCCTGCGATTACTCGTCGTTCAAGAATTTCGCTACTTCTTGTAGTGATTTTGTCCATTCATTAATCCGGTTTGTGCCATCTCAACTGCCCGCTTAACCATATTACCTGCATCACGAGATTTAATGGCTCCCCAACCGTCACGCTCAACGACTTCGTAAAATCCAAGTTCTTTCGCAATTTCCTCTTTTAGACGATCTGACATTACACGTTTACGTGACATGTTTTTTCCTCCTCTTAAGGACCAACAAAAATAGTATGTACTAAAAACAAAAAAGCACTCACGGAAAATAAAATCCGTGAGTGCTTTATTAAAATAAGTACATAAGTGCAAAATATTATTTGACGACTACAAGTTCTTGCATTCCGTCAACAATTGTAATTTCTACTGCTTCAGTTAATATATCTGTGTAGCTGTAAGACACACGCTCAAAAGCGTTCTCGTCCTGATCAAGATCTACTACGAACACAGCATGATACGTTTCACGTAAAATCCCAGCTCGTTCAATCGTTTTCTTACGACCACCGTTTGCTTTCAATTGCAAACGTTTACCTAAATGACAATCTAAAGACTTTTTAATATCTGCTAAAGTTTTTGGCATTTTCGCTTACACCCCACTTAATTATAAGTGTACTATATAAACAAATATTTGTCAACCAATATTTTATTTTAACAATGAACAAAAGTACTTGTCAATCAATTTATTATAATTAACCTACAAATTTTATCTGAATTGTACTGATTTTGTTATAAAAGTGACGATTCTTTGAAATTCGGAAGAAGGATATTTGCTAAATTCCCAAACTCTTGAATCGATAATGTTTCACCTCTACGAGTTGGGTCTACGTTTGCTTCTGCAAGGGCAGCTAAAATTACCTCTTTCTTTTCTTTACCAAGTGGCAGTTGTGATTGTAAATTATTTAATATTGTTTTTCTGCGTTGTGCAAAGGAAGAGCGAGAAACCTTGAACAAGAAATCCTCATCTAAAACATCTACTGGTGAGGTCTCATGACGAGTTAATTTAATTACAGCCGAATCAACATTAGGTTGTGGAATAAACACTGTTCTAGGAACTGTCATGGCAATTTCAGCCTTCATATAATATTGAATGGCAATAGATAATGAACCATATGCTTTTGTGCTTGGTGAGGCTGTGATACGATCTGCCACTTCTTTTTGCATCATGACAACCATTCCTCGAATTGGAAGTTTTTCCATTAATAATTTAATTAAAATAGGAGTTGTTACATAATAAGGCAAGTTTGCAACAACCATAATATCTTTATACCCAGCTAATTTCTCCTGTATCACATCTTCAACATTAGTTTTTAATATATCTGAATGAATTATTTCTATGTTATCGTATGGTGAAAGTGTATCCTCTAGAACGGGTAAAAGACGTTGATCAATTTCAACAGCCACAACTTGACCCGCTTTTCGAGCTAAATGTTCAGTCAACGCACCAATTCCAGGGCCAATTTCAATAACTGCTGACTCTTTCGTTAAATTCGCATGACTAACGATGTTCTGAAGAATATTAGGGTCAATTAAAAAATTTTGTCCAAGACTTTTTTTAATTGAAAAACCATATTTCTTTAATATTTCTTGTGTACGTTTTGGGGTTGCAATATCTTTATACATGTAAGTCCTCCTGATCCAATTGTGCTAAGGCTTTTTCAAGTTGCCCGATTTCAATTTGAAACATTGATAATCTTTTTTGAAGCTGTTTTCCATTAGTATAACCAATTTGTAATAATTCACCGAGACGATTACGACGCATTCTAGAGTCAGGGTGACCAATTAATCTCTCTTTCATCAATATGTGAAGTGGAATTTCTTCAATTTGATTTAATGGATTTCGAGGTGTATAAACATTTTGGAGTGCCGATCGGATATCTTCATCAGCCGCGTGCTCAATACCGAGACTTTTGCCATTTTTCGCAATAGTTTTTTCTTTTGATAAAAATGCGTGCTTAACACCTTGAACATTTTCTTCTATAATGGCACGAATGCGTCGTCCAGGATAGTCAGGGTCCGTAAAAACGATAACGCCTCTTTTAGTTTGTGCATGCTGGATTCGGCGAATAGTTTCTGACGAAATGGCGGATCCATTCGTTTCAATAGTATCTGCTCGTACAGCACGTTTAATAGCTGTCGTATCATCTTTACCTTCCACCACTATAACCTCTTCAATAAACACGATTCAATGCCTCATTTCATATGGTACTGTGACCATTTTACTTGCGCCACGTCAATATGTATACCGAAAAGCGGAGAAGCCCACTCAAGCTCAACGATTTACAACAACTTTGATATTGCAAAATTTTTTCTTGAATCTTATGTAACGACAAAAAGCTTTCCCTAGTCGTTCAGGAAAGCTTAGTGTAAATTAGTTAATCACTTTAATTTTAATTTGTTTACGACCATATCCAAGCGCTTGATTTTTGTCTGCCATAAACAAGTCAATCTTCATTCCTTTAATAGCTCCACCAGTATCTCCGGCAATCGCATATCCGTAGCCTTCTACCCAAACTTTAGAACCAAGAGGAATAACATTTGGATCAACCGCAATTACCTTTAATCCAGGGTTTGAACGAAGGTCGATACCTGTAGCAGTAATTCCTGAACACCCAGTACAAAAAGCTGTATATGCCGTTGATGACACGTAGAATTCTTTTCCTCCAGATGGTGAAGTATTAGATGCCCGAGAAGTTGTTCCTCGAGAAACACTCGCCGTTACAACTTTCGTTCCAACAGCTACAACTTTCTTGGAAGAGTCTTTTACTACTTCTTCGTTTTTTAAGATACGTGAAACTTGTTTGCCATTTTCAGAAATTATTTCAAACGTTTGTTTAGTTAAACCTTTTTTACCTTCTTGTACAACTTTTTCTTTGCCTTTTAACAAGTTCTTATCTTTACGGGTTTCCACAGCAAAATCTGTTGCTGCTTCCACTACATCGGTGACCTTTTCTACACGAACGACTTGTATAACATCGTTTGGATTCACAAGTTTATCCATTCTTTGTTCGACACGATCAAATTCATTTATATGAATCTCTTGTTGTTTTAAAAAGTCAGCGACAGTAGTTGAAGTGGACCATACTTTTTTCTTATCAACACCATTTACGAGTGTTACGTGAAATGCTTTTTCAAGCGTAATCTTTGCATCAGAGCCTATCTTGTCATCTAAACCAGGTAATACTTTATCATGCTCAGAAACTTTTATCTTTGCTTTAGCTAAAACTTCACTTACTTGATCATCTGTTGTTTTGATGGTTTGTTTTTCCCCATCAACTGTAATCGTAATTTCTTTCGCTTGCTCCCACTCTACTGAAAGTCCATCTTCTATAGACGTATTCAATGAAGGTGATACTCTATCAGCCTCATAAACTTGTATGTTTTGTTCACTCAACAAGTCTCCAACTGTTTCTGCATTTGTGTATATTTCTTGATTATCACCATTAAGTGTAATCGATATTTTTTTTGCCTGTTTCCACTCGACCGAAAGTCCATCTTCTATCGTCGTGTTCACTGAGGGTGACACTAAATCTGCTTCGGACACTTGAATGTTTTGTTCGCTCAACAAGTCTCCAACTGTATCTGCACGTGTTTGAATTTCTTGTTGTTTGCCATTTACAGTCAAGGCGACAGTGCTTTTCGTTCCTATAAATAGAACGGTTGATATAACCGATACGAAAAAGATAACGACAACTAAAGCTAATCCAATTTTTTTATTCCTCAATGGTTTGGTAAACAGGTTTTTCATGGAATTATTTGACATGAAAAACACCTCCTTATTACTTGTGTGATTATATAGACTTGAAAAATGTCTGTCAATCACTTAAAATTAGTCGAACTATTCTGATGATGCCAAACTTATAATTTCTAATTATTGAATTTATACTATTACTTTATAATGGGAGTTTATAAAATTTTACAGCATTTTCAGTGGTTGCTTTTGCAACATCTTCAATAGTAATATTCTTCAAACGAGCAATTTCTTCCGCTACTAAGGTAACAAGGGCAGGTTCATTACGTTTTCCTCGGTGTGGATGTGGTGCTAAATACGGTGCGTCTGTCTCAATCATTAAATACTCTAATGGAATTTCGGTAGCTACTTCTTTTGGTTTTTTTGCATTTTTAAATGTCACAGGACCTCCGAGTGAAATCATGAAATTTAAATCTATACAAATTTTTGCAGTTTCAACACTTCCGCCAAAGCAATGCATCACCCCACCAGTTTTCTCTGCATGTTCTTCTTGCAGAATACGAATAACATCATCAGTAGCATCTCGGTTGTGAATGACAATAGGTAAATTAACTTTTTGCGCTAAACGAATTTGCTTTCTAAATAATTCTTGTTGGACATCATGAGGTGATTTATCCCAATGATAATCCAGTCCAGTTTCACCGATTGCCACAACTTTTGGGTGTGCAGCTAGCTCTTCAATCCACTGTAAATCTTCATTTGTACAATCAATAGCATCAACTGGATGCCATCCTACTACTGCATATATAAAATCATATTTTTCAGCCAAGTAAATCGCTCGGTTAATCGTTTTACGATCAAATCCGATAACCACCATGTGATTTACTTTTGCTTCAAGCGCTCGATTAATTACTTCTTGTAGGTCTTCATCATATTGATCTGCATTTAAATGGACATGTGTATCTATAAACATGAATATTCGCCTCACATAATCTTTATTTTAATTCTTTTTACTATTACTTACATCTCACTTACATTTCAAATTGATTACAAAGTAATGTTTTTTTCAAGTCAACCGGACTATATTGCCCTTACTATTGAATTTTTCCGGAAAAACATTCCCCTTAAATCAATACTTTTGTCTTAGACTTGAAAAGAATAGCATGTTGCGGTTCCCTGAAACAAGTAAAGAGCCTGCTCAGCAATTGCTGAACAGACTCTAGGGATAATCCTTTATTTTACTTTCGCACCGTTCTCAAGTTTCTTATCAACGGTTGCAAGTGTTAAATATCCATCTTGCTCTCCTGCAAGAATCATCCCTTGAGACATCTCCCCACGAAGTTTCACAGGTTTTAAGTTAGCTACAACAATTACTTTTTGACCGACTAATTCTTCTGGACTATAGTTTTTAGCAATCCCTGATATAACTTGACGTTGCTCATATCCTAGATCTACTTGTAGTTTCAATAATTTATCCGCTTTAGGCATTTTTTCACAGGCAATCACGGTGGCTACACGCAAATCTATATTTAAGAAATCATCTATTGTTATTTCTGGAATTTCTGGTGTCTCTTCTTTTACTGTTTCAAGGTCTTCTGTTCTTACAGGTCCACGCATTTGTTCTTGAATATATGATATTTCAGTTTCAACTTCCAATCTCGGGAAAATTGGTACGCCTTTTTCAATCACTTTTGTTCCAATCGGAATACTTGACCACTGTTCTAATGAATCCCACGTCAATGAATCCGTAGATAAGCCAAGCTGCTTCGCAATCTGCTTGGGAGCATTTGTCATAAACGGTTGTAGATACACAGCAATTTGACGAAGGCTTTCTGACAAGTTCCACATAACCGATCCGAGTTTTGGTTTGTCTGAATCTTCTTTAGCTAAGACCCATGGTTGTGTTTCATCAATGTATTTATTGGTGCGTGAAACGAGTGACCATAAGTCGCTCAATACGATGCTAAACTGCATTTTTTCCATATTTGTTTCATACTTTTCTTTTACATCTTTCGCATGTGCGTGTAATGTGGCATCAAATTCTGTTGCCTCGTTATGTTGTGTTGGAATAATTCCATCAAAATACTTATTGATCATCGAAACAGTCCGATTCAATAAGTTCCCTAAGTCATTTGCTAAGTCAAAGTTTGTGCGTTCCACAAAGGCTTCCGGTGAAAATACGCCATCTGCACCAAAGGGCAACTCACGCAATAAGAAATAGCGAGTAGCATCTAAACCGTAGCGATTAACTAATAGTTCCGGTGTGACAACATTCCCTTTAGATTTAGACATTTTACCGTCTTTCATCATAATAAATCCGTGTGCAAAGACTTTTTTAGGTAGCGGTAATTTTAATGCCATTAAGAAGATTGGCCAGTATATCGTATGGAACCTGACGATGTCTTTCCCGACAACATGTACATCTGCAGGCCAATACTTATTAAATAATGATTCATCTTCTGATTTATATCCAAGTGCTGTAATGTAATTGGATAAAGCGTCAACCCATACGTAAATGACATGTTTTGCATCACCAGGTACACGAATTCCCCAATCAAATGAAGTTCGAGACACAGACAAATCTTCTAATCCTGGTTTAATAAAGTTGTTAATCATTTCATTTTTTCTAGATTCAGGCTCAATGAATTCTACATTATCTTCATAATATTTCAGTAAGCGATCTGCATACTTTTTCATATTGAAGAAATACGACTCTTCTTTGACTTTATGTACTGGGCGCCCACAATCTGGACAATTACCATTATCTAATTGGTTGTCCGTATAAAATGATTCACATGGCGTACAGTACCAGCCCTCATATTCGCCTTTGTAAATATCGCCGTTATCTAAAAATAGTTGGAAAATTTTTTCGACAGCATCTTTATGACGTTTTTCAGTAGTACAAATAAAATCGTCATATGAAATGTCCATCAATTCCCAAACTTTTTTAGCGTCTTCTGCAATTTCATTGACATAGGTTTGCGGATCTTTTCCCGCTTCTTGGGCTTTTTCTTGTATTTTTTGACCGTGCTCATCCATTCCTGTTAAAAAATGAACATTATATCCACGTAAACGCTTGTAACGAGCCATCACGTCTGAAGCTACGGTTGTATAAGCCGTTCCAATGTGAAATTTCCCACTTGGGTAATATATGGGAGTCGTAATATAAAATGATTTCTTTTGATTATTCACTTAAATTCGCCCTTTCGTTCGTACCAATAAAGTAGTAGTTCTATTCTATCTGAGTCTTTCTTTGGTTACAATGATATTAAATACACGAAAAATGTCGAATGATAATTTTTGTTAATTCAAACCCATTTATATTTTTATTCCCAACTTATAGACATAAAGAAAAATTAGAATCAAAAACATAATAAATTAACTATAAAATATCATTTTTTTAACAAAAATACTTTTTATTGGACAGATTAATTATTGACGTATATGGCAGTAGTTGGTATGATTAATTACAGACAAGCAAGAGATGTCGAAATTTGACGAATTACATTTATAATTCGAGAGGGGTACTATCCATGAAATCTACAGGTATCGTACGTAAAGTTGATGAATTAGGTCGCGTAGTTATTCCAATAGAACTTCGTCGTACTTTAAGTATCGCAGAAAAAGACGCATTAGAAATTTACGTGGATGAAGATAAAATCATCCTAAAAAAATATTTACCAAACATGACTTGTGTTGTTACAGGTGAAGTATCAGATGATAACTTCCGTTTAGTTGGCGGAAAACTTATCTTAAGCCCAGAAGGCGCAGATTTGCTAGTAAAAGAAATTCAAACAAACAAAAACAAATAAATTATTTTAAAACAGGAGTGACAAATTGTCACTCCATTTTTTTATTCTTGAATATGAAATTCTTGATATACATCTCGCTTTGGTAGTTCTCGTTCTTTAGCTACAACTTTAATAGCTTCTTTTGAAGAGAGTGATTGATTTTCAATCACATGTTCAACATGCTCAATAATCGATAAATCCATCCACCATTTTTCACTAACCAATGGATTTTCTTCACTAGACCCGTCAATGACTAAAACAAATTCTCCTCTTACTTGTTCATTCTCCACCCAAGATACAGCTTCTTCTAAAGTACCTCTTACAAATTCCTCAAACTTCTTGGTCACTTCTCTAGCCAACACAACTTTTCGAGTTGAGCCCAGTATTAATTGCGCATCCTTCAAAGTATCTTTTAAACGATGAGGTGCTTCGTAAAAGAGCATAGTTTCTTTCTGATATTGAATCGCTTCAAGTGCAGCTTTTCTATCTTTCTTTTGTCTTGGCAGAAAGCCATAAAACGTAAATGACAACGTTGAAAGACCAGATGCGATCAATGCACTCAACGCAGCATTTGCACCAGGTATCGGCACGACTGATAAATTTTCAGCTACTGCTTTTGCTACAATATCAGCTCCTGGATCTGAAATGCACGGTAATCCTGCATCACTGACAAGGGCAATATTCTTTCCATTTCGCAGAAGCTCTAGAAGCTTGTCCCCACCATACTCTAAGTTATGTTCATGGTAACTGATGAGATGGGTGTCAATTTCAAAGTAGTTACACAACTTCTTCGTATTGCGTGTATCTTCAGCAGCAATATAATCAGCTTCTTTCATTATTCTAATCGCGCGTACTGTCATATCCTCTAAATTTCCAATAGGTGTCGCCACTAAATACAAAATACCAGTCGTTAACTGACCTGAAAAACTTTTTTGTGCGTTCATAATTGTTCACCTCTTATTCCTTTAGAAATATACTCTATTTTATTCTTCTTATTTAACTGCTTAAATGCATATTCCGCTTTCATAGCAAGTTGTTTAGTTTCATGAACTTCTTGATAAATACAAGACACTGGACGTCTTGCTCGTGTATATTTTGCCCCTTTCCCACTATTATGGACACTCACACGTTTACTCAAATCATTCGTATAACCGGCATAATACGATCCGTCCAGACATTCCAACACATAAAAGGTATGTTCATTAGTTTTTTCCATAAAGCATCTCTCTAACTTCTTCAGTGTATTCCCCTTGTTCATCGTACACAAATAACGGCGGAAGAATCTTTAAATCAGGTTTGCCATCTTTTATGCCTTCTATTAACAAGGTATTCGCTTCTTTTCCTTCTTTCGGATACACAAAACGAATACGTTTCGGTTCCAGTCGATTCGCTCTCATCGCTGTCACTATATCTAACAAACGTCCCGGTCTATGAACAAATGCCGCTTTTCCGCCTTGTTTAAGCAATTGACTTGCAGATTGAACTGCTTCATCTAATGTTAAATAAAGTTCATGCCGAGCAATTGCTAAATGCTCTTTCAAGTTTTTATCACTGGCTTCATGTGCAAGAAAATAAGGAGGATTGCACGTAACCACATCAAATTTTTCAAAGCCGAGTTGTTTTGGAATTGTTTTTACATCGCCTTCAAGAATGGTAATTTGGTCTTGTAATTGATTATACTCCACACTTCGTATTGCCATATCAGCTAGTCGATGTTGCAATTCAACACCGATAATTTTTGCCTGTGTACGTGCACTTAAAAATAGTGGGATGACCCCATTTCCTGAACATAAATCAACAATAGCCCCTTTTCTAATGGGAACATAAGTAAATTTAGCCAGTAATACAGCATCTAGCGAAAAAGAAAAAACAGATGGACTTTGAATGATGCGAAGCTCCTCTGCCAGCAAATAATCTAATCGTTCATCCTCTTGTAAATGTATTTCCATTTGTTGAATCCTCCAACATAACAAAAGACCGACATCCACTAACTTACAGTGGAATCAGTCTTTCATTACCCGTTTTGTTTATTTAAAAAGGAAAGACAAAATAAACAATCTTCACCTTTACGTGAACTTCCAAAATGCACATGGCACACATGGAAACCTTCTTGATATAATCGAGCTAAATTATCGTAACCCTCTCCTATATCAAGACGGCTTACTTTTACTTTTTTGGCGTTTAGTTCGGACTGCTTCAAGACAGCTTCTTCCGCTGCATGAATTTCATCCAAACGCTTTCTAAGGTGGGAATTCTCTTGTTGCAAAGACTGATGTTCTTCCATCATAAATGCCACGAACTCTTTAAGTGCATGGAACTGCCCTTGCAATGATTCTAATTGCTGTTCAAATTCCATGACCGTTTCCAAAAAATTACGATCTTTCACGTAAATCACCCCATTGTTCAGTCCGTTACACTTGGTTTTCTTCAAATTGTTGTATTTCTTCTAATGTATATTCTAGCACACGTTGTTGCTCAGCTATTTCAACTTGCATCACGCGTTCTAATAAATTAATTCCAATTACTTTGCCTTTTCCTTCTGGTGTAGAAATACGAGCGCCCATGTCTGGCATTAACAATTTAGAAGCTTCATACTCGTCATTTTCGTATTTTAAACAGCACATTAAACGTCCACATAAACCTGAAATCTTCGATGGATTTAGAGACAGATTTTGATCTTTCGCCATTTTAATCGAAACAGGTTCGAAATCGCCTAAAAATGTAGAACAACATAGCATACGTCCACAAGGTCCGATCCCGCCAAGCATTTTCGCTTCATCTCGAACTCCAATTTGACGTAACTCAATTCGTGTTCTAAAGACCGAAGCCAAGTCTTTTACCAAGTCACGGAAATCCACGCGACCTTCAGCTGTGAAATAAAAGATGATTTTATTCCGATCAAATGTATACTCTACATTCACTAGCTTCATTTCTAATGTGTGTTCAATAATCTTTTCTGTTCCAAGCTCAAACGCATGTTGCGACTCCGCTTGGTTTTCATCTACTTGATAACGATCACGTTCATCAGCTAGACGCACGACATGTTTAAGGGGCAACACCACATCGTGTTCTTCAACTTGCTTGATAGGAACTACGACTTTCCCGTATTCTATCCCTCTTGCTGTTTCAACAATAACATACTGATTCTTTTCTAACGGAAAATCAGCTGGATCAAAATAATATATTTTACCCGCTTTCTTGAAGCGGACACCTACAACATTATACAAACGAAAATCCCTCCTGCATATTTAACATTAATTGTTCCATTAAAAGCGTCCGATTCATATTACGATGCAATTGTTGCTTCGCTTTTAATATGGCCTCAATTTTATTCGACAAGTGCTCATAACTACAATGATGTGCATGTTGCTGATAAAATGGCAAGAAATCCGGATACGTAAATAATGTATTACTATTAGCCTTAACTGCTACTAAATCGCGGTATGCGAATAAAAGTAAATCCAATGCCTGTTCTGTGTCTTCTTTTTCTTTTAACAAAGGTAGCCAATCTTCATGAACCGTTAACATGGCTTCATGTACATTTGTTTCAACTGCCTCTACCAATTTTAACACTGTTTTTCGAACCTGTGCAAACTGGTCATCCTTTGCCAATCGTAAAGATTCTTCTAAATCATTCGTTAACATGGAAACGGTTGCCGCCATAGATGCTGTGAGACCTTCATCTACCAACACTTTAACGCGTTCTTCATAAGGAATTGATGGAAAAGAAATAATTTGACAACGCGATCGTATTGTCGATAATATCGCATATGGCTTTTCCGTTAATAAAAAAGCAGTGACCAGTCCTTCAGGCTCTTCTAAAAATTTCAGTAAAGTGTTTGCAGCTGAAATGTTTAATCGATCTGCCCGATGGAGTACATATATTTTACGGCCAGCTTCAAGCGCCGTTTTATTCATCTCAAAAATCAGTTGTAACATCTGATCTTTTTTTATATCTTGACCGTCTGGCTCAACTTGAATAAGATTTGGATGATTACCAGATTCAAATCTTCTACACCCTCGGCATGTTTCACATGAAACATTTTCAACAGGTTGTTCACACAGCAGTAATTTAACAAAAGATCGCATCACTGCTAATTTGCCAGTACCTCTCGCTCCCTCAAAAAGATATGCGTGAGCAACTCGGTTTTTTTGGAAAACCATTTGAAGTTGTTTCGTAATAACAGGTTGTAATTTTATTACATCTGATAGGTTTTCACTCAATTTGCTGCTCACCTCTTCTTTTAAAAAAACCCGTGCTCCGGACATCCGGCAAACACGGGTTTTTCGTGTATGTTTGCATAAAATTTATTCATGCAAAAATTATTTTCAGAGCTTTTTTAAAAATGATGAAACTGTTCAATTGGAAGCACAAATATTGTTGCCCCACCAACTTCAACTTCTACTGGATAAGGAATATATGAGTCCGCATTACCACCCATTGGAGATACAGGAGCTATCATTTGCTCCCGTGAACGACAATTATCACGAATTAAATCAAGTGCATTAGATACTAACTCATCATCTGTACCGATTAAAAAAGTTGTATTTCCTGAACGTAAAAAACCACCAGTACTTGCTAATTTGGTTGCACGAAAGTCAGCTTTCGTGAGTGCACTAGATAAACGGCTACTATCTTGATCTTGGACAACAGCCACGATAAGTTTCATCAGCTCATCCCCTTTTCCGGAAGTTCTTCCTAATATTATAACATGAAATGATCAATCAATTCATGCGTGATTCAAGAGATTTTTTCATAACATCCATTACGTCACTTGTTACTTCTTTTTGCGATTTTGAGGCATCTATAACGTGAATACGATTTGGATAGCGTTTAACTACTTCTTGATAACCTTCTCTAACCAGTTCATGAAAGGCTAAACTTTCAGCATCCATTCTATTCTTTTCCCTTTCATCATGTTTAGCAATCCTTTTTAGACCAATCGATGGCTCTAAATCAAACAATAATGTCAGGTCCGGCATTAATTTCCCTATCGCAAATTCATTAATCGAAAGAACTTCATCTATTCCTAGACCGCGTGCATGTCCTTGGTATGCAAGAGATGCATCAATAAAACGATCACATAAAACAATTTTATTATCATTTAGTGCTGGAGTAATCTTTTCAACTAAGTGTTGACGTCTCGCTGCTGCATACAAAAGTGCTTCAGTTCGCCCATCCATCTCTGTGTAGTCATTATTTAAAATTACTTCACGGATGTGTTCTGAAATGCGAATTCCACCAGGTTCACGTGTTGAAACGATATTGTATCCTTGGGCAGTTAATTGTGAAACCACATCACTTAAAACCGTTGTCTTTCCTGCTCCTTCTGGTCCTTCGATCGTAATAAAAAATCCTTGATTATTCATACTTTTGCCTCCTTCAAAACCAGTAACTGTTTTCGGCTCAAATCATGTTCTCCTTGAATGATAGCGCCACTCGCTAAATAATCAGCAAGCATTTCCAGTTTACTTGTTGTAATTCTCTCCCCACGAACGAATAGTGGAATGCCTGGCGGATATGGAATTACCATTCCTGCACAAACTCGGCCAGTCGCCTTTGTATATAATATCCATTCATTTTCTGTTTCCTGTAATTCTTTATAGGAAACAGCTAAAGTTGATAGAGCATATAAATCGTGTGAATAATCGATATCTACTTTGTCTCTTTGTTGTTTTGCACATTTTTCTACAGCAGTCTTAATCTTCATTCTTATTTCGGCAAACGGAAACTGATGTCTCGCCTTTAACAACGGCAATATCAAAAGGACTTGCTCTGGATCTGCTAATTCCACGTAAATACCTTGAAGCTCTAATTGTTTTTGCAACCTGTAACCTGTATATTGATGAACCCGCAAAATCAATTTTATTGGGTCATCCACTTCGACTACTTCTAGAGAATGTATGGTTTTTAAACTATCCACAAATAGTTTACGAGTAGTAGAAAATAACTGATAATCTTCATGTGCATACGTCTCAATATAATGCCTAGCATCATCTAGTGATGCTAGTATCAAATACGACGGACTACTAGATTGAAGCATTCGCAAATAGCGATTCACTTTATCATAAGAAACACGATTTGATTGGATATGTAAATAAGAACCCATCGTCATAGCTGGAAGTGTTTTATGAGCAGATTGTACAACAACATCTGCACCCATCTCAAGCGCAGACATTGGGAAATCCGCTGTTGCTATAAAATGCGCTCCATGAGCTTCGTCAACCAGAACCGGTATTCCGTGAGAATGCGCTAAACTAATTACTTCACCCATTACAGAATTAGTAACACCGTAGTATGTTGGATGCGTTAAAATAATGGCTTGGGCTTGTGGATAATGTTCAATTGCCGCCGCAACTGTAGCCAAGCTAACATGAGTTGAGGTGTGAGTTTTTTCATCCCATTCTGGAGTTAAAAATACCGGATCTGCACCAACCAACTCAAGAGCGTGAAAAATTGATTTATGCGCATTTCGTTGAACCAAAACTCGGTCCCCTTCTCGACATGTTGCATAGACCATCGCTAAGTTCCCAACAGTCGTACCATTCACCAGAAAATAACTATGTGTTGCTTCATATGCTATTGCCAATAATTTTTGCGCTTCTTCTATGACGCCCTCCGGATGATGATAATCATCCAGACCTTCGAGCTCTGTATAATCAAACTTCATTACATCTTTGAACGCACGTGGCAATTCAGACAATGCCCCATGCTTATGCCCAGGTACATGAAGCGATGTATTCTGCTTTTTGTAAAAACGTTGCATCGCCTCTACGATTGGCCGTTTATCCATTTAATAATCCCTCGCACATTCATATGTATTCATTATACATCAATACTTATATCATCTACCCACAGAATTAAAAACAAGACTTTCTTCGTTAACTTTGAGCCATTCCATCAACATTAACCAGTCGCATAAAGACAATCAAGATTTGTCATATTTCCCGGGAAATATGTCGAAAAAGCACGTATTCTCTCAAATAAGTCGTCTATCCCTTAGGCCAATAGATCCTATTGAGTGATTATCTAGCCTATTTCGCAAAGGACCACTGGACAGACAATTCCCCATAAAGTGCGCCGACAACTTTACCACATACTTACTTTCTGGCAGTCGATGTCCATTCTATGGTCATCCAAATTTGAAATGTTTAAGTTAACAAGGATGCGACGCACATTCTCTTGTAAGGTAGAGCATGCGGGGAATAAAGCGATTCTAAACCCTTCTTATGCATTGAAGAAAATCCTTTTTTCACAAAGGAGCTCGGTGTTGAAAGTGAAAATCGGCCATTCATATCTTAATAGCTAGTTTGATTCTTGATATAGTTTTTGAGTCTCTTTTTAATTGTAAAATATTTTCCAATCAAATTGAGGTGTTTATCGTTCAATCACGTTTTATACCCTGTTATCTTGGCGATCCTTTCTCGCTCTCCTTCTATTAATACTTGAATAAAAACGATACCTTTTTACAGGTACCGGTCTCTCTGTTTATTTAGGTTTGAAAAGATTTAATCGGCTTGGATAGGGATTTATTCGGCTACGGAGAGGTTTTATTCCGCTTCACCTGAGATTTAATCGGCTTTGCATCTCGTTTAATCGGCTAGAACCAGGTTTTATTCCGCTTCACCCAATTTTATCCACATAAAAGCTTCTCACTTCATCAATAGAGGAGGAATAACTGGTTTAATTTTCGGTACGCTGCTTATTAGGGAACGAAAATATCAAAAAGTGATGTCATTTTCATCAATAAGGTGAATTGTTAGTTGAGACAACTAGTAAATACATCTAATGACTTTCGTCACAACGTAGGTTATTCCGTATGCTCCAGGTCTCATTCCTTATCTCCCTGAACTCTTTGTTTAACCTATTTCTCACACATCTTCTATTCAAGCTTGGATAAAACCACACAAAAAAACCGTTACCTTTTTACAGGTAACGGTTTCTTATTTGCCTAGCGACGTCCTACTCTCACAGGGGGAGACCCCCAACTACCATCGGCGCAAAAGAACTTAACTTCCGTGTTCGGGATGGGAACGGGTGTGACCTCTTTGCCATTATCACTAGACTAATGAGTGCTTGTTCACTCAAAACTGGATAAACGGGCCATTGAAAGCCATTCAATCTTTATTTGGTTAAGTCCTCGATCGATTAGTATTCGTCAGCTGCACACGTCGCCGTGCTTCCACCTCGAACCTATCTACCTCATCGTCTTTGAGGGATCTTACTTGCTTGCGCAATGGGAAATCTCATCTCGAGGGGGGCTTCATGCTTAGATGCTTTCAGCACTTATCCCGTCCACACATAGCTACCCAGCGATGCTCTTGGCAGAACAACTGGTACACCAGCGGTGTGTCCATCCCGGTCCTCTCGTACTAAGGACAGCTCCTCTCAAATTTCCTACGCCCACGACGGATAGGGACCGAACTGTCTCACGACGTTCTGAACCCAGCTCGCGTACCGCTTTAATGGGCGAACAGCCCAACCCTTGGGACCGACTACAGCCCCAGGATGCGATGAGCCGACATCGAGGTGCCAAACCTCCCCGTCGATGTGGACTCTTGGGGAGATAAGCCTGTTATCCCCGGGGTAGCTTTTATCCGTTGAGCGATGGCCCTTCCATGCGGAACCACCGGATCACTAAGCCCGTCTTTCGACCCTGCTCGACTTGTAGGTCTCGCAGTCAAGCTCCCTTATGCCTTTACACTCTACGAATGATTTCCAACCATTCTGAGGGAACCTTTGGGCGCCTCCGTTACACTTTAGGAGGCGACCGCCCCAGTCAAACTGCCCGCCTGACACTGTCTCCTGCCCCGATAAGGGGCAAGGGTTAGAAGTTCAACACAACCAGGGTAGTATCCCACTGACGCCTCCTCCGAAGCTGGCGCTCCGGAATCTCAGGCTCCTACCTATCCTGTACAAGTTGTGCCAAAATTCAATATCAGGCTACAGTAAAGCTCCACGGGGTCTTTCCGTCCTGTCGCGGGTAACCTGCATCTTCACAGGTACTATAATTTCACCGAGTCTCTCGTTGAGACAGTGCCCAGATCGTTACGCCTTTCGTGCGGGTCGGAACTTACCCGACAAGGAATTTCGCTACCTTAGGACCGTTATAGTTACGGCCGCCGTTTACTGGGGCTTCAATTCGCACCTTCGCTTGCGCTAAGCACTCCTCTTAACCTTCCAGCACCGGGCAGGCGTCAGCCCCTATACGTCACCTTACGGTTTTGCAGAGACCTGTGTTTTTGCTAAACAGTCGCCTGGGCCTATTCACTGCGGCTCTCTCAGGCTTTAACACCCTAATAGAGCACCCCTTCTCCCGAAGTTACGGGGTCATTTTGCCGAGTTCCTTAACGAGAGTTCTCTCGCTCACCTTAGGATTCTCTCCTCGACTACCTGTGTCGGTTTGCGGTACGGGCACCTTCCACCTCGTTAGAGGCTTTTCTTGGCAGTGTGAAATCAGGAACTCAGACCTTACGGTCCTTGTCATTACAGCTCAACGTTATAGGAACGGGATTTGCCTCATTCCACGCCTCACTGCTTGAACGCGCATAACCAACAGCGCGCTTACCCTATCCTTCTGCGTCCCCCCATTACTCAAACGGTGGAGTGGTGGTACAGGAATATCAACCTGTTGTCCATCGTCTACGCCTATCGGCCTCGACTTAGGTCCCGACTAACCCTGAGCGGACGAGCCTACCTCAGGAAACCTTAGTCATTCGGTGGACGGGATTCTCACCCGTCTTTCGTTACTCATACCGGCATTCTCACTTCTAAGCGCTCCACCAGTCCTTCCGGTCTAGCTTCAACGCCCTTAGAACGCTCTCCTACCATTGACACCTAAGTGTCAATCCACAGCTTCGGTGAATTGTTTAGCCCCGATACATTTTCGGCGCAGCGTCACTCGACCAGTGAGCTATTACGCACTCTTTAAATGATGGCTGCTTCTAAGCCAACATCCTGGTTGTCTAAGCAACGCCACATCCTTTTCCACTTAACAATTACTTTGGGACCTTAGCTGGTGGTCTGGGCTGTTTCCCTCTTGACTACGGATCTTATCACTCGCAGTCTGACTCCCAATTATAAATCTCTGGCATTCGGAGTTTGTCTGAATTCGGTAACCCGGGATGGGCCCCTAGTCCAAACAGTGCTCTACCTCCAGGATTCTAAAATTGAGGCTAGCCCTAAAGCTATTTCG
>NZ_CP038015.1:3810000-3832500 GCF_004367585.1 Paenisporosarcina antarctica | reverse complement strand
TAGTGACAGCCGAAGCCGCCTTTCAACATTTAGCCATGAAGCAAAATGGATTATTTGGTATTAGCCCCGGTTTCCCGGAGTTATCCCAATCTACAAGGTAGGTTGCCCACGTGTTACTCACCCGTCCGCCGCTAAAAGAAGAAGCAAGCTTCTTCTCTCCGCTCGACTTGCATGTATTAGGCACGCCGCCAGCGTTCGTCCTGAGCCAGGATCAAACTCTCCATAATAGGTGAGTCGATTAGCTCGACTTTGTTGCTGGCGTCAAAAATTTGACGTTTATAATGAACGGTTAAGTTCAAGTTGTGTTTTCAATACCAACAGGTGTCGGCGTAAGAAAACGTTTTGCTTCCAGCACCGAAGTGCTTTCCGCTATTTTAGTTGACGTTTTGCTGTTCAGTTTTCAAGGTTCATTTTGTGCGTCGCATCTTAGCGACTCTTACTATATTACATTATGACTCACATAAAGTCAACACTTAATTTTTCGTGTTCAACATTTTGTGCGTCGCACCTTAGCGACATTCATTATATTACACTATGTTTCTTGCAAAGTCAACACCTCAATTCAAACCGGTTATAAAAACATTGAGATAGTAATTACACTAGCAATTCCAGGAATACCTAAGAAAGCAATCAGTAACCCTGAGACAATATTAATTGGAATAAAAAACCCGAATTGACTAGCGATTAGATTAATTGCAAACAATATTACAAAAGCAAAAGCAATTCTAAACCACAGAATAGAAAACACTTCTACTACTCGTCCTTTAGACGCTTTATTTAAAAACAAAAATAGAAGTAATGTTATACCAATCAAATAAAGAATCAGTTTCATGTAGCTTCTCCCACCTCACATATAAGTTATCTCTAACTATATGAAGCGATTGGTATAACATATACATCATTTTAAGAGGATTTTTCGTATTCTTGCTTCTTTATATAGAAAGAAGTGTTTACTTTCAGCAATTTTACGTTGCACAATAATCGACAAATCGTAGTCATCTACCTGTTGTTCAATAATTTGAGCTTGTTGCCATTCTACTTTCGTTTCTTTCATTAGTGAAAGAAACTTTGCATCAAATTCTTTTTTAAGCTTTACTTTTTTAAAAAACACTTGTAGCTAGGCCTCCTCTTTATAACTCACGTCGGCCTTCTAACGCTTTTGACAAAGTCACTTCATCTGCATATTCTAAATCTCCACCCACTGGAAGCCCATGTGCAATTCGCGTAGTGCGAATTCCGGATGGTTTAACTAACCTCGAAATATACATTGCTGTTGCTTCTCCCTCAATCGTAGGGTTTGTTGCTAAGATCAACTCTTGTACACGCTCATTTTGTAATCTCTTTAATAAAGGAGATACATTAATATCTTCAGGTCCAATTCCATCCATTGGCGATATCGCACCATGTAGAACATGATAAAGCCCGTGATAATCTCGCATTTTTTCTAGGGCAATGACATCTTTTGGAGTTTGAACAACACAAATTATTGTGTCATCACGTTGTTTGTCTTGGCATATATGACATGGATCTACGTCAGTGATATGACCACATATTGAACAGTAACTTAAATTCCGCTTAGCCTCTACTAACGCTTTCGCGAAATCAAGCACCGTATCTTCCTTCATACTTAAAACAAAAAACGCCAGACGGGCCGCTGTCTTTGGCCCGATACCCGGCAACTTCATAAAGCTATCAATTAGTTTCGATATTGGTTCAGGATAGTGCATGTGGTTTCCTCCTAGAACATGCCAGGGAGGTTCAATCCTTTCGTGAATTGTCCCATCGTGGAGTTCGCTGTTTCTTCTGCTTTTTTCATTGCCTCGTTTGTAGCGATAACAATTAAATCTTGTAACATCTCAATATCTTCAGGGTCTACAACAGTTGCATCTAAAGCTACATTAACTACTTCTTTGCTTCCAGATACAGTTACTTTAACCATACCTCCACCTGCTGAACCTTCAAAATGTTGAGTACCCAATTCTTCTTGAGCCTCAGCCATTTGCTTTTGCATTTTTTGCATTTGTTTCATCATACCTTGCATATTACCCATTCCACGCATATTATTCTTCCTCCCTAATCATCATGTATTTCTATAAATTCTTTTCCAAATAACTTTTCTGCCTCTACAACCAAAGGATCTTCAGTTTCCGCTTGAACTTCTTGCAAAAAACTCAACACTTCATCTGTTTCTTCTTGTCCTGAATCACTCGTTTTTGACACTGAATTTGAATCTGTAGTCTCTAATCCTTTGTGACGAACAAACTCTTCACGGATTTTAATCCATGCTTCTTCTGGTACGAACAGAATTTCATACTGCTTCCCTGTTAAATTCATTAACAGTTGCGAAAAAGCACTGGAGAACGTCTGATTATCAGCTGCCATTTGGCAATGAATATCATATTTAAATTTTAACACAAATGAACTCGCAGATGCTGCAACTGGTTCCGCTTCATTCAAGAGGGCGGCATGTGATTTTTGCAATTGAGTAATAATCGTTGACCAGTGTGATTTAATTAGTTGAATATCTTGCTTTGTTGCTGTTTTCAATACTTCTTGAATACGACCAGATGGCGCTTTAAAACCTGTTTGCGTTCTTAATCTCTGGCGTTTTTGAGATTCATTCGCTTGTGGGGTTTGCGTCCCATTTGATGTAAGTCCTTGTTTAACTTGTTGCTCAAGTGCAACAACCGTTCGTTCAAGTTGAGCGATTTTCTCTTCAAACGGGCTTAAATCAATAGCTAGTTGAGAGTTATCTTCTTTTACTTGTGACATTTTCAAAAGTGCTGTCTCTAAATAAACTTTTGCATGGTTAGAGTAACGCATTTCTTGTTGAGTAGCAGATAATATCTCAATATATCGATATAGTTTCTCAACCGGGAACTGACTTGCAAGTTGTTTAAATTTCTCTTCATTAGATGCAAGTTCTAATAATTCGTCTAGGGATGGAGCTGTGTTCATCAACAGTAAGTCACGGAAGAATGTGATTAAATCCTCGGTTAAGCGAACTGCATCTTTACCTTCTTTCATTAATCCTTCTAAAAGTGTTAATACTTTAGCAACATCTTTTGTTAATAATGATTCTGCCAGTTGATAAAATATATCTTGACCAATTGACCCTGTCACGAGAAGTGCGTCTTCAACTGTCATTTCGTCACCACTAAATGACACAACTTGATCGAGCATGCTCAGTGCATCACGCATTCCGCCTGCAGCTGCTTGTGCAATGACTTTTAAGGCTTGATCATTAGACTGGATTCCTGAATCAGTCAATATTACATTCATTCGGTCTACAATATCCGTTGCTGTAATTCTCTTAAAGTCAAAACGCTGGCATCTAGAAATAATCGTCAAGGGTAATTTATGCGGTTCTGTTGTCGCTAAAATAAACACAACATGAGCTGGTGGTTCTTCTAAAGTTTTCAATAATGCATTAAAAGCACTATTGGACAACATATGCACTTCATCGATGATATACACTTTATAGCGCGAATTTGCAGGAGCAAAACGAACTTTCTCAATAATATCTCGAATTTCTTCAACTCTTGAGTTAGACGCAGCATCAAATTCGATTACATCTGTATTTGATCCATTTGTGATGCTCTTACAAGTATCACACTCGTTACATGGTTCAAAAACAGGTGCACGTTCACAGTTTAATGCTTTTGCGAAAATTTTTGCCGCACTTGTTTTCCCCGTCCCTCGTGGTCCATTGAATAAATACGCATGCGTCGTTTTATTATAAAGGAGAGCATTTTGAAGGGTTTGTTTCACATGTGCTTGACCGGACATTTCAGCAAATGATTGCGGTCGGTAGACACGATAAAAAGCTTGATACGCCAACTGATTTCTCCCCTTATAATGTGATTTTAAACAGTCCTTTTATTATATCATAAGGTGGTCACTCTAGCTCCCAACAAGCCAAAGAATTCGAACACAAAAAAGGTGTTTACTCGCATGGTTAGCGAGCAAACACCTCAATGGAACTATGTATACCGTGCACCTTCCTTCGACTGGCATACATAGGCGGAACCTTTGTCGTTAGCTCTGTTTAGGCACCCTTGCGGCACATGGGAAAGTCCACTTAATGCTGCTTCCTTCCGGACCTGACATGTTTCATAGATACCCATTGCGCAAGACCCAGACGTCAACACTACGTGCAAAAGTCAGACCCTACATATAAACAGCCTCAGAGAAGGAGTTCAGTCTCGCTAGAGCGGATTGCGAGTTACAAGACACCGCTAACTCCCCACCTAGCACGGCATTTCCCATTATACTAAGTTATTCATCAAAAATCAAATGGTATTTCAATTAGTATAATAGATTTCTCGAAAAATCATCAGATTGTAAGGCAAGTAATGATAACAGAGAGACTTACTTAGCAAGTACTTACGACAATGATTTACTATAGGAAGTTTACCTTACTATTACTAGCTATTAACGCAAATATTTTTCAAGTTCCTGAGATTATTATTGCTTACCTTCCCTATCTAACTTAAAAGAAGTAATTTCAATTATTGTTGCTTTAATATTGTTCCCATGGTACAATATTTTTTGTTGTCATGGAGGTATACCCAAGTTCGGCTGAAGGGATCGGTCTTGAAAACCGACAGGGGAGTTAAATCCCGCGGGGGTTCGAATCCCTCTACCTCCTCCATTTTTTAAAACAAAAAACGCGCATATATATGGGGATTGTTATTCGTTACTAATGTAACGAATTTTCTTCTAACATAAATAATTGGAATATTATGAAGGTGACTCATTCGAGTTACCTTTTTTTGTTATCCTAAAAATCAAGATCTAGATTTATTCAAAAAACACGGATATCTTTCCATCCATAGGAGACTTCCTATACTGATAATTCCTATAGTAATTAGTATCTACGTATACTCCACCCATTTTCCCATAAAATTTTCTTGCAAGGTTATCTGTTAAACCCACACATCAAACTGGAAGATTCACTATTTCTTAAATCTTTTGCAAGGTTTCTCAGCATTTCGCGACCGGTTCCTTTTTATTAGCTTCTTCAAGCAAGAAAAAGCATATAATTCGGCATGCTATTCATCTGTTTCTCCCCTATTTTCACCACCATCTACCGGCTCTCCAATCTACTTTCCATATTTAGTTTACCCAGAGAGAAACAATCACTTTGTAAGTGGATCTCCATAAATCAGTATGTACTTTGGTAATACCTTTTGCATCTTCTACTGCGGCTTTGCAAATTTGATATTTCATGAGGTCACATCCCTTATCAGGTTTAATTTCACTTATTTTATATCTATTAGTTTGATCTACAAAAAGACCCATTTTACTTCTCCAATATAATCTTCAAGATTGAATTCTAATATCCTCTAACGACAGGATTAATTTCACTTGAAACTTAAACAATAGAGAAACCGTCAAATGGAAGAAATAAGGTGGGGTCATATGGAACGTCAGTCACTATTGGTTGTTTTGCTATTGTCACTCGCTTGTTCGATAGTTTGCTTGCCCAGTAAGTCAGATGCCGATTGGGCTTATTCATTTGTCGTGTGGGATGGATTTATATATATAGTGAGTGATGATATGGTCAATGAAGTAGGTCAAGAAATTGGAAAAGTGACGAGGTATTCGGATATGGAAGGAACGTATTCTGGGAATTTCTCAAATACTTACGCTAAGGGCACGAAGTATTTTTCAATCTTAAATATAAGTACAGAGGAAGCGATACCAATTAAAAATTCTGATGGTCACTATGTGAAAGCGATACGCGATGGGAAGTATTCAAGCACCCCACTGCAAGGTGCTCCACTCGACAGCAACAAATTCGGTTTCAAATTACTTTTTGGATTCTTGGCCATTCTTTCAATTATTGCAATTGGCAGCTACATTTCGACAAATCTTAAAAAGTAAGGTGTAATCTATACAATTAGAATTTAAAAAGCCCCCAACTTTTCGCTGAGGGCTTGTCTACACTATTTACGTAACAATGAAGTTTGTTGGATACAATGACCAATACGTTCTACAATCGTTTCTACTGTATCTGGGCTTTTCATCAAATCGTAATCATTAATATTTAAACGCAGGACTGGACACGCATTAAATGAGTTAATCCAATTTTCGTATCGCTCGTGCATTTCATGCCAGTACTCTACCGGTGTTGATTGCTCCATTGGACGCCCGCGTTCTTGAATACGGCTTAAAATATCGTCAATTGAACCATCTAAATAAATGAGTAAATTTGGATGAGGGAAATACGGAGTCATGACCATCGCATCAAACAAACTCGTATACGTATCATAATCAATCAAATTCATCGTGCCTTTTTCCACATGCATTTTAGCAAATATTCCTGTATCTTCATAAATCGAACGGTCTTGAATAAAACCGCCACCATATTCAAAAATACGTTTTTGTTCTTTAAAGCGTTCCGCTAAGAAGTAAATCTGTAAATGAAAGCTCCACTTTTCAAAGTCTTCATAAAAACTCTCTAAATATGGGTTCGCATCGACATTTTCGAAAGATGTGCGGAATTGTAGCGCATCTGCAAGTGCTTTTGTCATAGTTGATTTCCCGACACCTACTGTACCAGCTATTGTTATAACAGCATTTTGTGGTATGCCGTATTTCTCACGTAAGTTCATGCATCGAGACTCCTCTTTTTTAATGTATCTTGCACTTGATCTAATATCAACTTCAAATCAGATTCATTTTGAACAAAATCGATTTCATCTCCGTTAAAACGAAGAACTGGAATTTCCGGATGTGTGTCTTCAAAATGTTGAATGAACGTATGGTAATCGGCTGATAATTTCTCCATATAATCGGCACTGATCATTTTTTCGAATTCACGACCTCGCTGTGCAATCCGCTTCATTAATGTTTCTAAACTAGCGTGCAAGTAAATGACCATGTTTGGTCTTGGCATATCTTGCGTCAAAATACGGTAAATAGACTCGTATTTAACATATTCTTCAGCAGGAAGCGTACGTTTTGCGAAAATTAAGTTCTTAAATATATGATAATCAGCTACAACAGGTTCACGCTCTGCAATATACTTCTTTTGAATATCGCTTAATTGTTTGTATCGATTACAAAGGAAAAACATTTCCGTTTGAAAGCTCCACTCTTCAATATTTTCATAAAATTTATTTAAAAATGGATTTTCATCTACAATTTCTTTTAATAGTTGAAATTTATTTGCATCAGCAATAGCCTTTGATAGTGACGTCTTACCAACACCAATCGGGCCTTCAACTGTGATAAATGGAATCGGCATCAGTAGTCCTCCTACTCGTTTTCAATCATTCAGCGCCCCCTATTCTATCACAGCTACAAAACGAAAAAAAGAGCTAAACCACTTTCCTAAGAAGGAAAAGGGTTTTAGCTCTATATTTTTTTAACTTGAAATGTCTCATTTAGTAGGGCCCAATTTTGTGGGAATTTAAAGCCCATATGCCAATAGCTAATTCCTCTTAATTTTAATTCTTTTATTAAATCAAATTTAGCTTGCATGGAACGGGCATCCTCAAACCACACTACATGCTCTATCCCATCTCGCCAGTAATTGAAATAAGGAGCTTGTGCTGTATTATCATACAGTATTGCAGCATTACGCTCGCGTGCTAGTTCAATTGCACGTTGAGAACTGATCGCTTGCGCTTGAGGATTTCCAGGTTTATACGGTAATGTCCAATCATATCCGTACAAATTTTGACCCATCAATATTTTGGATGCAGGCATTTCTGTTAATGCATATTCCAAAACTTGTCTAACTGGTCCTATAGGCGACACAGCCATTGGCGGACCACCACTATACCCCCATTCGTATGTCATGATCACGACGAAGTCGACTACTTCAGCAATTTGTTTGTAGTCATGCCCTTCATACCATTTTCCCGCTTGGGTAGCAGACGTTTTAGGCGCAAGAGCAGCAGATAATGTTAATCCACCCGCAGCTTCTTTAACACGTTTTAAAAAATCGACATATGCTTGTCGGTCTTCACTTCGTAAATATTCAAAGTCAAAATGAATATCTTTTGCATTCTTAGCTTTTGCTTCAGCTAAGATATTCGCAATTAACGTATCTTGCACATCTTGACTGGCAAAAATCTCTTGTGCTAGCGTATCACTAAACGCACCGTCTTCAATATTGGAAACGACAATTGCTGAGGTGATATTCTCATCAATCGCAATCTGCTCAAGACCTCCCCAGTTTAAAGGGACCAAAGAGCCGTCACGCTTTACATCATATGAAAATGGCATCATATAAGTTAGTAACGGTCCTCGTTTCTTCACTTCATCTAACAACGTTTGGGATGGAGCTTCTGTGTAAAACTCAACATAACCGTTAGATTCAATAGTTGGTCGATTGGGATCTGGTATACCCGGAATTATTATTGTTTGACCAACAACTAAAACGTCTGGGTTGTCTAGTTCATTAACCTGAGTTAGTATTGCCGTCGTTGTATTGTACTCTGTAGCGATTGAAAATAGGCTATCCCCTGGCTCCACTACATAAATCATTTGAAACCTCCTTGTTCCACATCTCATTTATGCTATGCGTAGCACAATCAAAACATGCTACACTTAAATCAAGGAGCGATGTGTGATGGATGTATTTAAAAAAGATCGGACTTACATGTTAGAAGCATTAGTCGAAGCACAAAAAGCAGCAACTTTAGGTGAAGTGCCGATTGGTGCAGTCATCGTCTACCAAGATGTAATCATTGCACGTGCACATAATTTGCGTGAAACGACACAAAATGCAACGACTCACGCAGAGCTACTAGCGATACAACAAGCGTGTGCAAAGGTCGGCAGTTGGCGTTTAGAAGACATGACCCTTTATGTCACACTTGAACCTTGTCCTATGTGTGCAGGGGCTATTTTGCAATCCCGTATACCACGTGTAGTTTATGGTGCGCGTGACGTCAAAGCTGGTTGCGTCGATTCACTCTATCGATTGCTCAATGACCCTCGATTTAATCATGAATGCGAAGTAACTGAAGGGATTCATAGTGAAGAGTGTAGCGCTATTCTCACTAATTTTTTCCGTAGTTTACGTGAACAAAAAAAGAACCAGAAACGAACCCTTGAATAGGTTCATTTCTGGTTTTTTATTAGTTAGAAATGACTTTTTTACCGCCCATGTATGGACGTAAAACTTCAGGAATAGTGACAGAACCGTCTTCTTGTTGGTAATTTTCCAAAATGGCTGCAACTGTTCGACCAAGTGCTAAACCACTACCATTTAAGGTATGGACAAATTCCGGTTTAGCATTCGCTTCACGGCGGAAACGAATGTTAGCACGACGCGCTTGGAAATCCTCGAAGTTACTGCAAGAAGAAATCTCACGATAGACACCTTGAGTTGGAATCCATACTTCGATATCGTATTTTTTCGCAGCCGTAAATCCTAAATCTGCTGTACACATTTTCAATACTCGATAAGGTAAGCCTAATAATTGTAGAACTTTTTCCGCATGTCCTGTTAATTTTTCCAACTCATTATAAGAGTCATCTGGGTTTACAAAACGAACAAGTTCCACTTTGTTAAACTGATGTTGACGAATTAAGCCTCGTGTATCACGACCTGCAGAACCCGCTTCAGAACGGAAACATGCACTGTATGCAGCGAATCCTTGTGGCAGTGTGTCTTTATTTAAAATTTCATCACGGTAAAAGTTTGTGACCGTTACTTCTGATGTTGGAATTAAGAAGAAATCTTCTTTTTCAATTAAAAATGCATCTTCTTCGAATTTCGGCAATTGCCCAGTACCTGTTAGGCTTGCACGGTTTGCTAAATACGGAGGCAACATTTCTTCGTAGCCATGCTCATCTGTATGAAGATCAATCATAAAGTTCATCAAAGCACGCTCTAAACGAGCACCTAACCCACGGTAAAAAACGAATCTACTTCCCGTCGTTTTTGCAGCACGTTCAAAATCGATAATATTTAAATCTGTTCCAAGATCCCAGTGTGGTTTTGGTTCAAAATCAAATTCACGGATTTCTCCCCATGTACGGTCTTCCACGTTATCATCTTCAGAATCCCCAACTGGAACGCTGTCATGTGGAATATTCGGCAAACGCATCATCATGTCATCAAACTTCTCTTCCACTTCACGAAGTTCATTATCTAGGACTTTGATTTCATCGCCTACTTGACGCATACGCAGGATAACATCATCCGCATTTTCTTTATTGCGCTTCATACCTGCTATTTTCTCAGAAGCTCCATTACGTTCAGCTTTTAATACTTCAGTTTTACCTATAAGCTCACGACGTTTTGAATCAAACTCAGCAAATTGATCAAAGTTCCCTAAATCTTCTCCTCGTTTTTCGAGTTTCTCTTTGATTTCTTCGTAATTGGCTCTAACGCGTTTTACATCTAACATGTGGTTTCCTCCTCTAATTTGATGATTGGCAAGATAGAAAAGTGGAGCTGGACAACAAAAAAAGCCCTCAATCCCCTTGGAAAGGGACGAGAGCTACCCGCGTTGCCACCCTGATTGATTTGTCCATGCGAACAAATCCACTTGTCTCATAACGGCTTTTCAACCGGCTGCAACTTACTAATCTTCAGCTGCGCAACTCCAGAACGGATTCACAAGTGTTTTTACCAGCTTGCACCAACCGCTGGCTCTCTAGAAAAAACAGAGCTTGTTACTACTTCCCATCATCGTTTCATATGTGAAATTAACAATACTTTACTACACGGTGTGAAATTTGGCAAGCCACCATTCATATTTAAAAAAATCAGTATGCACCATTAATGGTGCATACTGATTTCTTACCTTATACGGATATTCTATATTTTTTACTTTTTGAAGAAATTAATTAACACCAACCGCTGTAAATGCTGCTTTGACACTTGAAACTTCACTGCTACTTGAACCGTAAAGATCTGTTGCTGCTTGGACAGATGCCACGCGGTACTGACTGAAGTTCGAGTTTGGTGTTAAGTATTGCGTTAAAGTACGGAAGAAAATTTTGCCCGTTTTATCATTGCCAATTCCCGCTACACTCACCCCGTAATGATTTCCACCGTTGGATAATAAGAATGCAGCTTTATTACTGATACCAGAGTTAATATGAACGCCGCCGTAATCGCCTGTACCCGTGTAGCGGACAGAATAATGATCAGGATCTCCTTGTAATGTAGGGTCTTCCATTGAACGCAATGCATCTCCTGCAATGCTAGGTGTATAAATATCTTCCCCAATTAACCAATCTGGATTGTTATTAAAATGATATTCTGTTAATGTTCCAAAAATATCAGACATTGATTCGTTAATTGCACCAGATTCATTTTGATAGACTAGATCCGCAGTCGTATCCGTAACCGCATGAGTCAACTCGTGCGCAATAACATCAAGTGCTCCTGATAATGGGATGAATGTAGAGCCGTCTCCGTCACCATAAACCATTTGAGAACCACTCCAAAACGCGTTGTTATAACTACGTCCGTAATGAACTGTTGAAACTAATTTTGCTCCATTTCCATCGTAACTATTACGATTATGAACGTTATTAAAGTAATCAAATGTTTGTGCTGCGTATGCATGTGCATCAACAGCTGGACCATCATAAGCTGTGTTTAACACATTATCAGCATCCAACCATAGAGTTCCAGGTGTTCTTGTGCGGTTTCCTGCGTCGTAAGTAAATATTCCATCTCCACGCGTACGGTCTACAAGGTATGATCCGTTATTATTTGTTAATGTGCTGAATGATTTTGTATCACCTAACACACCTTTTCCTGTCCCTACTGTATCTGTTCCAGAGAGTCCTGTTGTTGGTTTTGCTTCATGAATTTGATTATATGAATCTAGCACGACACCTGTTTGTGCATCGACAAAATATTGATAATTACCTGGTTCAGGATATAAGAATTCAAACTCCATTGCATAAGAAAATTTAGCTTGTCCATCTTTTACATAAACCACGAATTCAGGAGTTGCTGAATGTTCAAGTTCTGGAATTTGACCCAATTTAGTTTCTAAATCTTTAGCCGCTGTAGCAAGTGCTTCTTCACTCTTCACTTTCGCCCCACTTTTTAGTGCTTGTTTTTTATCGAGTTCAGGAACGATTTCTCCTGAAACAGCTGTTAATACACCGTCTTGATTAACATGGGCTGAAACGATAGATCCGAAAACTGGTACACCTTTATAGATCTGTTGTAATTTTAGATTTGTATAGCCAAGTTCATCTTTTGTTTCACTTAATACTCGGAAACTAGAAAATGGCTCTTTACTAAATTTATATAGTTCTTTTTTGTGTGATAGATAATTAAATACAATGTCTTTTGCTGATTTTTCCGATGGAGTTGTGAGTTTACCAGATATAAAATCTGGAGCTTTACTCTTTTGATTGACATGTACTTTTTCAGAAATAGCATTTCCTGGTGCTGCGTAAACTGGTGCAACGGCTACAGATATAGCAATTGTTGCAGCTAAACTCAGACTAACTAATTTTTTCTGCTTCACTCAACTTCACTCCATTTCTTATTTTCTGAAAATTACAAACTTAATAACTTAATTAAGATTGTACCTTTTAAAATAATAGGAATAAATAGGTAACTATAACTGTTTTTATTTGTATAATAGTGGGTTTATTTTCCTGTTTTTATAAAAATAATACTTTATAAAAATTAGTCTTTATCATTATTAAATTACTTTTTTTCGTATCATAAAATACAGCCAAATACAGCTACCAATCAGTTCTCCTCTTTTTTAATATACATAATGGTGATTTTCTATTTCCCAGAATTAGAGGTTAGTACTAGTGATTATTAAGAAAGAAATCAAAAAAAGCCTGCACAATGGCAGGCTTGAAATTACGCTTTTTGTTTAATATAGTTTTCGACAAGATGGACAAAGTAAGCCGTTACTCGGTGATCATCTGTTAACTCCGGATGAAACGAACACCCTAGGAATTGGCCTTGTTGTGCCATCACGATTCGACCGTTATGTTCACACAGCACATCTGTTTTTGGTCCAACCTCAGTGATATGAGGAGCCCGTATAAAAACAGCTGGAAAATCATCAGCTATTCCCTTAATCGAAAGAGGAGCTTCAAAACTATCAACTTGACGACCAAATGAGTTTCGTTCAACGGTCACATTCATCACGCCAATATGAGGTTGATCATACCCTACAAGCGAATCAGCAAGCAAGATAAGTCCTGCACAAGTTCCAAACATAGGATTTCCCGCTTTTGCAAATGCTCGTAAAGGTTCCATCATGCCATATAAATCTAGAAGTCGACGCATTGTCGTACTTTCACCGCCAGGTAAAATAAGGCCATCAATCTCGGCCAAATCCTCCGTACGTTTCACTACTACTGCTTGGGCTCCACTCGCTTCAATTGAATTGATATGTTCCCGAACAGCTCCTTGTAAGGCTAAGACGCCAATTTTCACCATCTTATAAAACTCGATCCTGCATGCGATCTTTCGCTTCTAAACGAGAAATTTCAATACCCTTCATTGGAACTCCAAGATCTTTTGAAATTTCAACAAGTAATTTGTAATCTTGGTAGTGAGTTGTCGCTTCAACAATCGCACGCGCAAATCTTTCTGGATTGTCTGATTTAAAAATACCTGATCCAACGAATACACCATCTGCTCCAAGTTCCATCATTAATGCTGCATCTGCTGGAGTAGCTACTCCACCTGCAGCAAAGTTTACAACTGGGAGTCTTCCTAAGTGTTTAATTTCAAGTAACACATGGTAAGGTGCACCTAGAATTTTCGCTTCTGTCATTAATTCATCTTCATTCATATGAATAATTTTACGAACTTGAGCATGTAATTTACGTAAATGACGCACGGCTTCTACGATGTTACCTGTTCCAGGTTCACCTTTCGTACGAAGCATGGAAGCACCTTCACCAATTCGACGAGCCGCTTCACCTAAATCTTTATTCCCACAGACAAAAGGAACCGTGAAGTTACTTTTAATCAAGTGGAACTCTTCATCTGCTGGAGTTAACACTTCAGATTCATCAATATAGTCAACACCCATTGCTTCTAACATTCGAGCTTCAGAAATATGACCAATACGTGCTTTAGCCATAACTGGAATCGTTACCGCCTTCATAACTTCTTCCGTAATACGTGGGTCTGCCATACGTGCTACGCCACCAGCTGCACGAATATCAGATGGTACACGTTCTAAAGCCATTACTGCTACTGCTCCTGCTGCTTCAGCAATACGAGCTTGTTCTGCATTGATAACGTCCATAATGACGCCACCTTTTTGCATTTCTGCCATTCCACGTTTCACACGATCTGTACCTGTTAAATATTCATTCATTGTATGTAGCCTCCATTTCATCTATGATTATTAGTATAATGAATTATGACCATATTGAAAGTGTCAGTTTCGCACTTTTTGAAAAGGTCAGTTAGGGGTTTTTAATGGGTATGTGGTTGTTAATTCAAATCGATAAATCGTCTTCAACGCCTCTTTATGAACAACTTTATCGCGATATTAAGGGACGGATTATTCGTGGTGACTTAGCAGTTGGAACTAAGTTACCATCTAAACGGAAGCTAGCTGAATTTCTAGCCATTAGTCAAACAACGATTGAATTAGCTTACGGTCAGCTAGTTTCCGAAGGCTTTATTACAGCAGTTGCTCGAAGTGGTTACTTTGTTGAACAAGTAGAAGAACTTGCTTATGTGGAAGAGATACGAGAAGAACTTGTACAAACTGAATCCGTAAAACGCAACTACAGCATTGATTTTAACTCTGGTCGAATTGATACTGCCGCCTTCCCATTCAACCAATGGCGAAAGTATGCAAAAGATGTACTTGATGAAACGTCACGAGATTTATTGTTGCTTGGTCACCCTCAAGGAGACGTAGAGTTAAGACAAGAAATTGCAAGTTATATATACTCGTCACGCGGTGTTCGTTGTACTCCACAACAAGTGGTAATCGGTTCAGGGACCGAGCAGTTAATGCCTCTACTTATACGCCTTCTAGATAAAGATGCAATTTACGCAATTGAAAACCCTGGCTACCCAATAACACATTATATATTTGATAATTATGATCGTAAAACCTTAGCTGTCTCTGTTGATTCAGATGGGATGAAGGTAGCCGAACTAGAAAATCAAGATGCCACCGTTGCTTATGTTACTCCTTCTCACCAGTTCCCAACAGGTGCGATTTTATCAGCTTCTAGACGTGCACAACTACTCAACTGGGCATCCAGCAAAGAAGGACGATACATTATCGAAGATGACTATGACAGTGAGTTTCGCTATGTTGGTAAACCGATTCCTTCTCTCCAAGGAATGGATAAACATGAGCGTGTCATATATACTAGTACATTTTCTAAATCTTTAATGCCTTCCTTGCGTATCGCTTACTTTGTGTTACCCATGCACTTATTACAAGCGTACCGTCATACATTCCCTTACTACTCTTCAACAGTACCGAGGCTCGATCAACATGTGCTTGCACAGTTTATGCAAGATGGTCACTTTTCTAAACATTTAAATCGTATGCGAAAATTATATCGAAAAAAACTTGATAAGTTAACGCGTGCTTTTGAAGCCTATGAACCGACTGTTCTTATATCAGGGGAGCAAGCAGGAATGCACATAGTGTTAACGATAGATATTAAATCAACTGATCGTGAATTAGTAAAACTTGCAAAACTTGCAGACATCCGAGTATATGCTTTATCTGAATACCACCAAACGACTGAAAACATCTCCTGTAAACCTCAAGTGTTAATTGGATTTGGTGGTTTTCTAGAAGAGGAGATTGAACCCGCTGTGGAAGCCTTAATGAATGCCTGGAACATCATAAAAACTTAAAGCTCCTTCTAGCTAGACACACAAGTGTGGGAAGGATGAAACGAGAGAAATTCGCATTTATTCCTTCATAAAAAGATACTCTGGCGCTCGTAGCTAGACCATAGTTGCTCGAATTTTGAAGGTATAGCTCGAAAAAAAAAACCGTGATTTCTTCAATTGAAGAAATCACGGTTTTATTAGTTAATTAAACAAACCACCGACAAAGTCAGTTGTGCCATTCCAAAGTTTCCCAAAGAAATCTCCAATTGCTCGTAAACCTAGAGAAAACCAGTTTGCACGTTCGACAGTTTCAGTTGTTACGACATCTGTTGATTTTACTTCGCCTGTGATATACCCATAATCTGTTCCTTCAGACTTTACAAGTTCCACATGACCAATCACTTCATCCTTCTTAATCGCTGCTTCTATAGAACCTTCTTTGACTTTCTTCTCATCAAGCACCAATTTTGGTGTATACAACTCTTTTTCTTTTGGTTTAATTACCATTTCAATCGGTTCTTTTACAGCAATACCGACTTGACTTTCTTTCCCTTTACTTACAGAAATACTTTTTTGATTTTTAAATTCATATCCCGCAGGTGCAATTTCTACTTTTGAAAATTGCGCAAAACCATAGTTAAATAAAGCGCTAGTTGCATCAAATCTAGCTTTATATGAACCTTCACCTTTAGAGTCAACCGCTTTCGTTACAACGGAGATGACACGCAATCCATCTTTCTCAGCAGTTCCAGTGAAACTGTGACCTGCGAAATCTGTAGTCCCCGTTTTTAAACCATCTACTTTAGCACCCTTATATGCATAAACAAGTTCAGGGAGCATAAAGTTCCAGTTGTCCATTTTAATAGCATCAGGTGTGCCTTCACGAAAAACTTTCGATGGAATACTTGTCGTTTTCAATACTTCTGGGTAATCCTTCAACAAGTGGAATGCTAATTTTGCTACTGACTTCGCCGGCATTACATTTTCATCATTTGCATCTGTACCTTGAGGATGCATCCCTTGTAAATCAGCATTGTTCAAACCAGTTGAATTGACGAATTTATAGTCTACTAACCCTAATTCTTGTGCTTTTTTATTCATCATATTTACAAATTCAGTTTCTGTACCTGCAATCGTTTCAGCAATCGCCATTGTTGCAGCATTTGCCGAGTAAATCGCCATTGCTTCATACAATTCCTCTATGCTATACGAATCATCTCGACGAAGTGGTACGTTACTTAAACGACGATCTTGTGAGATTTTATATGTAGATTCTGTCATTGTATATTGTTGATCCCATTTAACTGTTCCATTTTCAATCGCTTCAAATAACAAGTATTCTGTCATCATTTTTGTCATACTTGCTATTCCTACAGCTGTATCTGCATTTTGTTCATATAGAATCTTCCCTGTGTCCGCGTCAATTAATATTGCACTATCTACTAATAACTTTAAACTCTCTTCAGCATCTGTGGAAACCGGCTGTGTTACAACCATGCTTACCATCAAAATTGGAAGGAGTAACCAGCGCACTAACGCCTTGTTCCATACACTTTTCACTTCTAGAACCTCCGCCATTCTCTTTTTAATTTACCCTTGTTTATTTTATCATAAAAAAATGATATTCGGGACTCTCTTAAAAAAAAGCACCCATTCTGCCTAGGTTAAAGACGCAGAATAGGTGCAAAAGTTTCGGTTTTGGTTAAATAGAGTAGTTTGGAGATTCTTTTGTAATTTGAACATCATGCGGATGACTCTCACGAAGGCCTGCACCCGTCATACGAATGAACTGTGAATTTTCACGAAGATCATGTAAATCTTTCGTTCCACAATACCCCATACCTGCACGGACACCACCCAAAAGTTGATGAATTGTATCTGAAAGAGGTCCTTTGTAAGGAAGACGACCTTCAATACCTTCAGGTACTAATTTTTTAGCATCATCTTGGAAGTAACGATCTTTCGAACCTTTTTCCATCGCACTGATTGATCCCATACCACGGTACACTTTAAAACGACGACCTTGGAAGATTTCGGTTTCTCCAGGACTTTCTGAAGTACCTGCTAGTAAACTTCCAAGCATGACAACATGTCCACCTGCCGCTAAAGCTTTTACAATATCGCCAGAGTACTTAATCCCGCCATCTGCGATAATCGTTTTACCATGTTTACGCGCTTCAGTTGCACAATCAAAAACAGCTGTAATCTGTGGAACTCCAACACCAGCTATTATACGTGTTGTACAAATTGATCCTGGACCAATACCTACTTTCACTACATCAGCTCCTGCCTCAAATAATGCAGATGTCGCTTCAGCAGTGGCAACGTTTCCAGCGATGATGTCCAACTCTGGATAAGCATTGCGAATAGCTCTTACTGTATCAATTACTCCTTGTGAATGACCATGAGCTGTGTCAATAACAACTACGTCAACTTGCGCTTTTACAAGGCGCTCGACACGTTTCATCGTATCAGAAGTAACACCAACTGCAGCACCCACTAACAAACGACCATGGTGATCTTTTGCAGCGTTAGGGAACTCAATCACTTTTTCAATATCTTTAATGGTAATTAAGCCTTTTAACACACCGGATTCATCGACTATCGGAAGTTTTTCGATTTTATATTGTTGTAAAATCTTTTCAGCATCCTCAAGTGTTGTGCCAACTGAAGCCGTAACCAATTTTTCTTTCGTCATGACATCATCAATTAATAATGAATAATCTTGAATAAAACGAAGATCGCGGTTTGTAATAATCCCAACCAACTTTAACTCTTCATTATTATTAACGATTGGTACTCCTGAAATACGATATTTACCCATTAAATGTTCTGCATCATATACTTGATGGGTAGGAGTCAGGTAAAATGGATCTGTAATTACGCCATTTTCAGAACGCTTAACAGTAACAACTTGCTCTGCTTGTTCTTCAATGCTCATATTTTTATGAATCACACCAAGACCGCCTTGACGAGCCATTGAAATCGCCATTGCAGCTTCTGTTACGGTATCCATTCCCGCACTAATTACCGGAATATTTAACTGGATTTTTGAAGTCAACTGAACAGATAAACTCACATCTTTTGGCAATACTTCTGACTTTGCTGGTACTAGTAATACATCATCGAAAGTTAAGCCTTCCTTAACAAATTTAGATTCCCACATAATCTCTTATCCCCCTATGTCCTCTTGAATATTATTGATAAGGTTATCAGCGCCTTCAGGGACTGTCAAGGAACATGCAATAAGTAAGACTATTCGAATTTTTCTTTAAATATAGTGCAATAAATCATCTTCAATTTTTTTAGGAGAAGACTTCGGTGCATAACGTTTTACCACATGCCCATCAGGATCAACTAAAAACTTCGTGAAGTTCCATTTAATACCTTCTGTTAGAAGACCTTTCTTTTCCGATACTAAAAATTGAAACAAAGGATGTGCATTATCCCCTTTTACATCTATCTTTTGAAACATTGGAAAAGACACGCCATAATTCAATTGACAAAATTCCATTGTTTCACTTAAATCATCGAATTCTTGATTACTAAACTGACCACATGGGAATCCTAAAATCTCAAGACCTTGGTCCTTATATTCTTCATACAATTCTTGTAACTCCTTAAACTGTGAAGTAAATCCACATTTACTAGCGGTATTCACAATAATTATTGATTTTCCTTTATATGAACTTAAAGAAACTTCTTCACCATTCGATTTTACAGCATTGAAATCATATATATTTGTCATTAGAAATCACCCTTTCAAATTACAATCTATGATATTAACATAGCGAGTTTTATCTAATTGTTCAAGTAATAGGATTTGAAGCTCAAAAAAACGATTGGATAATGATTATTAGACATTTTTTCTTATGTAGCGGTCAAATGATCTCTCTTATCGAACATGGCAGTTAGCATAGTGGAGTTAGTGGCTCTTTTTAAGGATTTTCCTTACATATAGATGGGTAAACAAAACACACAGAAAGGCATGGGGATGGGGCGGAATATTCTATTAAAGGGCTTTTTCCAATTATAGTTAGGCTCTCGCTTTAGCTGACGGGTAGTGAGAAAATCATAGAGAGAATAAGTTAACATCAATCAAATTATGGTTTTATCGTTAAAATCTTTGGTTTATAGTTAACTTCGTAAAGTACATCCTTATAAATTAAAATTTATTATTCACCCATAGTATAGTGATAGACATTAGCATATGCGAAATGGCTTCAAGATAGTTTTGCAGCTAGATTTAGAAAGCATATGATTGTTTTGTTTTCACTACGCTTCTGTTAGTAATAAAAAAGAGTCTTTTCGATTATGAAATGTTTATCGGTTAGATTAAGGTGTTTATTGGACTGGGGCTTTATCAGTCAAAATAGAGATGTTCAAACTGAATGTTTTATCAATCAAACACTTCTCATAGCCTAGTCAACTTTGCTCAACTTCTATTAACTTGAATAAAACCACAGAAAAACCGATACCGGTTTTTCTGTTTATTTAGGTTTGAAAAGATTTAATCGGCTTGGATAGGAGTTTATTCGGCTTCGGAAAGGTTTTAATCGGCTTCACCTGAGATTTAATCGGCTTTACAACTCGTTTAATCGGCTAGAACCAGGTTTTATTCCGCTTCACCCTATTTTATCCATATAAAACCTTCTCAAGGAATCCATTGAGGAGGAATAATTGGCTTGATTTTCGCTACGCTGCTTATTAGGGACCGGAAATAACAGAAAGTGTTGGTATTTATGGGTAAAGTGTCTTGTTAGTTGAGATAACTGGTAAATAGATCTAATGAATTTTCACCACAACGTAGGTTATTTCGTTTGCTATATGCTCCAGGTCTCTTTCTTTATTTCCCTGAACTCTTTGTTTATCCCATTTCTTGTTCATCTTCTATTATCACTTGAAATATAACACACAAAAAAACCGATACCTTTTTACAGGTAACGGTTTCTTAATTGCCTAGCGACGTCCTACTCTCACAGGGGGAGACCCCCAACTACCATCGGCGCAAAAGAACTTAACTTCCGTGTTCGGGATGGGAACGGGTGTGACCTCTTTGCCATTATCACTAGACTAATGAGTGCTTGTTCACTCAAAACTGGATAAACGGGCCATTGAAAGCCATTCAATTTTTATTTGGTTAAGTCCTCGATCGATTAGTATTCGTCAGCTGCACACGTCGCCGTGCTTCCACCTCGAACCTATCTACCTCATCGTCTTTGAGGGATCTTACTTGCTTGCGCAATGGGAAATCTCATCTCGAGGGGGGCTTCATGCTTAGATGCTTTCAGCACTTATCCCGTCCACACATAGCTACCCAGCGATGCTCTTGGCAGAACAACTGGTACACCAGCGGTGTGTCCATCCCGGTCCTCTCGTACTAAGGACAGCTCCTCTCAAATTTCCTACGCCCACGACGGATAGGGACCGAACTGTCTCACGACGTTCTGAACCCAGCTCGCGTACCGCTTTAATGGGCGAACAGCCCAACCCTTGGGACCGACTACAGCCCCAGGATGCGATGAGCCGACATCGAGGTGCCAAACCTCCCCGTCGATGTGGACTCTTGGGGGAGATAAGCCTGTTATCCCCGGGGTAGCTTTTATCCGTTGAGCGATGGCCCTTCCATGCGGAACCACCGGATCACTAAGCCCGTCTTTCGACCCTGCTCGACTTGTAGGTCTCGCAGTCAAGCTCCCTTATGCCTTTACACTCTACGAATGATTTCCAACCATTCTGAGGGAACCTTTGGGCGCCTCCGTTACACTTTAGGAGGCGACCGCCCCAGTCAAACTGCCCGCCTGACACTGTCTCCTGCCCCGATAAGGGGCAAGGGTTAGAAGTTCAACACAACCAGGGTAGTATCCCACTGACGCCTCCTCCGAAGCTGGCGCTCCGGAATCTCAGGCTCCTACCTATCCTGTACAAGTTGTGCCAAAATTCAATATCAGGCTACAGTAAAGCTCCACGGGGTCTTTCCGTCCTGTCGCGGGTAACCTGCATCTTCACAGGTACTATAATTTCACCGAGTCTCTCGTTGAGACAGTGCCCAGATCGTTACGCCTTTCGTGCGGGTCGGAACTTACCCGACAAGGAATTTCGCTACCTTAGGACCGTTATAGTTACGGCCGCCGTTTACTGGGGCTTCAATTCGCACCTTCGCTTGCGCTAAGCACTCCTCTTAACCTTCCAGCACCGGGCAGGCGTCAGCCCCTATACGTCACCTTACGGTTTTGCAGAGACCTGTGTTTTTGCTAAACAGTCGCCTGGGCCTATTCACTGCGGCTCTCTCAGGCTTTAACACCCTAATAGAGCACCCCTTCTCCCGAAGTTACGGGGTCATTTTGCCGAGTTCCTTAACGAGAGTTCTCTCGCTCACCTTAGGATTCTCTCCTCGACTACCTGTGTCGGTTTGCGGTACGGGCACCTTCCACCTCGTTAGAGGCTTTTCTTGGCAGTGTGAAATCAGGAACTCAGACCTTACGGTCCTTGTCATTACAGCTCAACGTTATAGGAACGGGATTTGCCTCATTCCACGCCTCACTGCTTGAACGCGCATAACCAACAGCGCGCTTACCCTATCCTTCTGCGTCCCCCCATTACTCAAACGGTGGAGTGGTGGTACAGGAATATCAACCTGTTGTCCATCGTCTACGCCTATCGGCCTCGACTTAGGTCCCGACTAACCCTGAGCGGACGAGCCTACC
>NZ_CP038015.1:495000-500000 GCF_004367585.1 Paenisporosarcina antarctica | reverse complement strand
AATCCAATCCATAAAAGAGAATTGAATCCAGTCTTAAACTCCCCATATCTTCCTATTTAATTATATGAACGATATCCAGTTTTTAAAAAAGAGACGAGACATTAGAAAGACACTTAATTAAGACTTTTTCTATAGTAACCTCTATTCTTCAAACTCTGCACTCAATGTCGCAATTTCTTCTTATGTAGGAATTGAAGCCATCGATGGTGACAAATCATTAAATTTGGCAATTGATTCGATAGATAGTTTAAAAGACTTTTCTAGAAAAATCGCCATTTAACGAATGGCAAAATAGCGATCATTCAAATATAGATTTTCAAATCTACTTTGAATAGTTTTGTTTGTGTTATAGTTTCTGTTTGATTTGATTTTATTCTACCTTTTATAAATAATTATAAAAAACTTTATTCGGCTTGGATAGGGGGTTATTCGGCTTCGAAAAGGTTTTATTTCGCTTCATTAGAGATTTATCCGGCTTCGCGACTTTTTTAAACAGCAAGAACCAAGTTTCATTCAATCCGCTCCACCAAATTTTATACATATAAAACCTTCTCGAGAGATCATTCATTAGGGATATCCGGCTTGATTTTCGCTTCGCTACTTATTGAGTAACGCAAACATCAGAAAGTGAAAGTATTCATGGCAAGGTTACTTGTTAGTTGAGACAATTATTAATATATATTTAAATCGTACGTCTTCAGCTTATGTGTTATGAGTCTAATCCCTTTGGTCCTCGAACTCTTTCTTACACATCTTCTATTAAAACTAGTAAATACCACACAAAAGAACGACACACTTTACCTATCAAAAGGGGAAATCCTCAAGTTTCCTAGGTGAATATGCTAACTTTCGTATGTGGATATTAATTGTCTTACCTATGTAATAGTAAATAATTGTTTATTCGGCTTCACCCAATTTTATCCTCGAATCATTCTCGGAATCAAACGGAGGAATAATTGCCTTGATTTTCGCTACGCTGCTTATTAGGGAACAAAAGTATCAGAAAGCGTTGGTATTTATGGGCAAGGTTACTTGTTAGTTGAGACAACTGGTAAATACATCTAATGAATTTTCGTCACAACGTAGGTTATTCCGTTTGCCATATTCTCAGATTTCCTTACCTCCCTGAACTTCTTGTTTAACTCATTTCTAGCATATCTTCTATTAACACTCCGAATTAAAACAAACAAAAAAACCGATACCCTTTTACAGGTAAAGGGTTTCTTATTTGCCTAGCGAAGTCTAACTTTCTTCTGTGGGAAAGTTGGACTTCGTTGTTATCGGGCTTGAGCTTAACTTCCGTGTCTGGATGAATGATTTTGCTACCTATTAAATAGTTAAAAAAGATTAATCAGAACCAGGTTTTATTTCGTTTCGCCCAATTTAATCCACATAAAACCTTCTCGAGGGACCAATCCAGGAGGGATAATTGGCTTGATTTTCGCTACGCTGCTTATTAGGGAATAAAAATAGTAGAAAATGTGGGTATTCATCGGCAAGGTGACTTGTTAGTTGAGAAAACAGGAAAATACATCTGATGAATTTCCGTCACAACGTAGGTTAATCCGTTTGCCATATGATCCAGGTTTCATTCCTCATCTCCCTGAACTTCTTGTTTAACCCATTTCTCGCTCATCTTCTATTAACACTCAAAATAAACCACACAAAAAAACCGTTACCTTTTTACAGGTAACGGTTTCTTAATTGCCTAGCGACGTCCTACTCTCACAGGGGGAGACCCCCAACTACCATCGGCGCTAAAGAGCTTAACTTCCGTGTTCGGGATGGGAACGGGTGTGACCTCTTTGCCATTATCACTAGACTAATGAGTGCTTGTTCACTCAAAACTGGATAAACGAGCCATTGAAAGCCATTCAATCTTTATTTGGTTAAGTCCTCGATCGATTAGTATTCGTCAGCTGCACACGTCGCCGTGCTTCCACCTCGAACCTATCTACCTCATCGTCTTTGAGGGATCTTACTTGCTTGCGCAATGGGAAATCTCATCTCGAGGGGGCTTCATGCTTAGATGCTTTCAGCACTTATCCCGTCCACACATAGCTACCCAGCGATGCTCTTGGCAGAACAACTGGTACACCAGCGGTGTGTCCATCCCGGTCCTCTCGTACTAAGGACAGCTCCTCTCAAATTTCCTACGCCCACGACGGATAGGGACCGAACTGTCTCACGACGTTCTGAACCCAGCTCGCGTACCGCTTTAATGGGCGAACAGCCCAACCCTTGGGACCGACTACAGCCCCAGGATGCGATGAGCCGACATCGAGGTGCCAAACCTCCCCGTCGATGTGGACTCTTGGGGAGATAAGCCTGTTATCCCCGGGGTAGCTTTTATCCGTTGAGCGATGGCCCTTCCATGCGGAACCACCGGATCACTAAGCCCGTCTTTCGACCCTGCTCGACTTGTAGGTCTCGCAGTCAAGCTCCCTTATGCCTTTACACTCTACGAATGATTTCCAACCATTCTGAGGGAACCTTTGGGCGCCTCCGTTACACTTTAGGAGGCGACCGCCCCAGTCAAACTGCCCGCCTGACACTGTCTCCTGCCCCGATAAGGGGCAAGGGTTAGAAGTTCAACACAACCAGGGTAGTATCCCACTGACGCCTCCTCCGAAGCTGGCGCTCCGGAATCTCAGGCTCCTACCTATCCTGTACAAGTTGTGCCAAAATTCAATATCAGGCTACAGTAAAGCTCCACGGGGTCTTTCCGTCCTGTCGCGGGTAACCTGCATCTTCACAGGTACTATAATTTCACCGAGTCTCTCGTTGAGACAGTGCCCAGATCGTTACGCCTTTCGTGCGGGTCGGAACTTACCCGACAAGGAATTTCGCTACCTTAGGACCGTTATAGTTACGGCCGCCGTTTACTGGGGCTTCAATTCGCACCTTCGCTTGCGCTAAGCACTCCTCTTAACCTTCCAGCACCGGGCAGGCGTCAGCCCCTATACGTCACCTTACGGTTTTGCAGAGACCTGTGTTTTTGCTAAACAGTCGCCTGGGCCTATTCACTGCGGCTCTCTCAGGCTTTAACACCCTAATAGAGCACCCCTTCTCCCGAAGTTACGGGGTCATTTTGCCGAGTTCCTTAACGAGAGTTCTCTCGCTCACCTTAGGATTCTCTCCTCGACTACCTGTGTCGGTTTGCGGTACGGGCACCTTCCACCTCGTTAGAGGCTTTTCTTGGCAGTGTGAAATCAGGAACTCAGACCTTACGGTCCTTGTCATTACAGCTCAACGTTATAGGAACGGGATTTGCCTCATTCCACGCCTCACTGCTTGAACGCGCATAACCAACAGCGCGCTTACCCTATCCTTCTGCGTCCCCCCATTACTCAAACGGTGGAGTGGTGGTACAGGAATATCAACCTGTTGTCCATCGTCTACGCCTATCGGCCTCGACTTAGGTCCCGACTAACCCTGAGCGGACGAGCCTACCTCAGGAAACCTTAGTCATTCGGTGGACGGGATTCTCACCCGTCTTTCGTTACTCATACCGGCATTCTCACTTCTAAGCGCTCCACCAGTCCTTCCGGTCTAGCTTCAACGCCCTTAGAACGCTCTCCTACCATTGACACCTAAGTGTCAATCCACAGCTTCGGTGAATTGTTTAGCCCCGATACATTTTCGGCGCAGCGTCACTCGACCAGTGAGCTATTACGCACTCTTTAAATGATGGCTGCTTCTAAGCCAACATCCTGGTTGTCTAAGCAACGCCACATCCTTTTCCACTTAACAATTACTTTGGGACCTTAGCTGGTGGTCTGGGCTGTTTCCCTCTTGACTACGGATCTTATCACTCGCAGTCTGACTCCCAATTATAAATCTCTGGCATTCGGAGTTTGTCTGAATTCGGTAACCCGGGATGGGCCCCTAGTCCAAACAGTGCTCTACCTCCAGGATTCTAAAATTGAGGCTAGCCCTAAAGCTATTTCGGAGAGAACCAGCTATCTCCAGGTTCGATTGGAATTTCTCCGCTACCCACACCTCATCCCCGCACTTTTCAACGTGCGTGGGTTCGGGCCTCCAGTAAGTGTTACCTTACCTTCACCCTGGACATGGGTAGATCACCTGGTTTCGGGTCTACAACTACATACTCTATCGCCCTATTCAGACTCGCTTTCGCTGCGGCTCCGCCTTATCAGCTTAACCTTGCATGTAATCGTAACTCGCCGGTTCATTCTACAAAAGGCACGCTATCACCCATTAACGGGCTCTAACTACTTGTAGGCACACGGTTTCAGGATCTATTTCACTCCCCTTCCGGGGTGCTTTTCACCTTTCCCTCACGGTACTGGTTCACTATCGGTCACTAGGGAGTATTTAGCCTTGGGAGATGGTCCTCCCAGATTCCGACGGAATTTCACGTGTTCCGCCGTACTCAGGATCCACTCAGGAGAGAACGAAATTTCGACTACAGGGCTTTTACCTGCTATGGCGGACCTTTCCAGATCGCTTCGTCTACCTCGTTCCTTTGTAACTCCGTATTGAGTGTCCTACAACCCCAAGAAGCAAGCTTCTTGGTTTGGGCTCTTCCCGTTTCGCTCGCCGCTACTCAGGGAATCGATATTTCTTTCTCTTCCTCCAGGTACTTAGATGTTTCAGTTCCCTGGGTGTGCCACGGATACGCTATGTATTCACGTAAACGTACTGTTCGATTAAAAACAGTGGGTTTCCCCATTCGGAAATCTCCGGATCAAAGCTTACTTACAGCTCCCCGAAGCATATCGGTGTTAGTACCGTCCTTCATCGGCTCCTAGTGCCAAGGCATTCACCGTGCGCCCTTATTAACTTAACCGTTTCGGCTTCCAATCCACTTCGCATCTCTTCGTCAGCTACGTTCGTTCACATCCTCACGTACCTAAGTACGCTCCGGTGTTCACTCACTTGCTTCCTCGACCTGCTCGTGTCTTGAAACCCTCAAATCAGTTATTAATAAGATTGAACTTATTAAAAATGAATTACTTGAATGTTTGTTGCTTTCA
>NZ_CP038015.1:440000-492500 GCF_004367585.1 Paenisporosarcina antarctica | reverse complement strand
CCTGCCGCAACCCCTGCACTTGATTCAATATATGAAGTAGTTGTCGACGTACCGAACACAGCTCCCGTTACTGTTGCTAAAGAATCTGCAAGTAACGCTTTGCCAGCACGAGGTAACTTGTTATCTTTCATTAATCCAGCTTGATTTGCAACAGATACCAAAGTTCCTGCTGTGTCAAAGAAATCTACAAACAAAAATGTGAGGACAACGATTAAAAATGGATACGTAAGTAATGAACCTGGGTCATTAAATATAGGTTCAAAAGCTACACCGAAAGTTGGTGCTACGCTTGGAACTTTTCCAATTATAGATGAAGGAATATCAACTAAACTGAAAATCATACCCACAACAGCTGTTAGAAGCATACCGTAAAAGATACCGCCTTTAATACCACGAGCCATAAAAATAACGGTTATGAATAATCCGAATATCGCTAACAATGTATTTCCTGCAGATAAATCACCAAGCCCAACAAGAGTTGCAGGGTTTTCTACGATGATTCCTGCATTACGTAGTCCAATAAATGCTATGAACAAACCAATACCCGCTCCAACTGCATATTTCAATTCAGCGGGAATCGCATTAATAATTTTCTCTCGAATACCTGTTAATGATAGACCAATAAAAATGAGTCCTGAAAATAAAACACCTGTTAATGCTGTTTCCCACGGGATACCATACGTTAAGACAACAGTATAAGCAAAAAATGCATTTAATCCCATCCCGGGAGCAAGGGCTATTGGATACTTGGCGAGTAGCCCCATAAAGATAGATCCGACGGCAGCTGCTAAAGCCGTGGCTACGAATACCGCACCTGCGTCCATACGCATCGAGTCTGGTAAATCTGGAACAGAGTCTAATGATAATACTAGTGGGTTAACGATTAAGATATACGCCATTGATAAGAATGTTGTTAATCCACCGATAATCTCACGACGGTAGTTAGTTCCGAGTTCTTCAAATTGAAAATACTTTTTCATGTTTTTCCTCCGTGTTGTCGTGTACACACATTAGTTTCTTCTATAATAGAAGCTTTCTTAAAATACCTCTCTCAAAGTAACTCGGATTTCCTTAGAAGAAACCTGCTTTCAAAAGAGTTTAAGTGGTTCACTAAGCTTATTATTATAAAAACAAAAAAGCATGCGACAAAAAAGTCGCATGCTTCCGATTATCATATCACCCAAGGGTCTATGAATGAAGAAAGACGAAAGAGTTCGTCTTTCTAAATCGTAGTCGAGTCATTTATGGTAACTCGGTAGAAACTTTCGGGCCATATTCCCGACATTATACGACGACATTATTTAATTACAATAGAAATAATAACATTAACGCTACATGATTTCAATCTGTTTTCCGAACATTTTAAAAAAAAAAACGTTTAACGTTCGTAAATAACAGCGATTCCCAATTGGTCTGTTTATTCCCACTCAATTGTTGCTGGTGGCTTACTCGTAATATCGTACAACACACGGTTAATATGTGGTACTTCATTTACTATACGTACACTGATTTTCTCTAGAACATCCCACGGCACACGAGCCCAGTCAGAAGTCATTCCATCGATAGATGTAACTGCACGAATTCCTATTGCGTAATCATACGTACGGGCATCTCCCATAACACCTACGCTACGAATGTCAGGTAGCACTGTGAAGTATTGCCAAATATCACGTTGTAGACCCGCCTTAACTACTTCTTGATGTAAAATCGCATCAGACTCACGAACAATTTTAAGTTTTTCCTCTGTAATTGCTCCTAAAACACGAATCCCAAGACCTGGACCAGGGAATGGTTGGCGCCATACGATTTCATCCGGCATTCCAAGCTCTGTTCCAAGGGCACGTACTTCGTCTTTAAATAAAGTTTTTAATGGTTCAATTAACTTAAACTGCATATCTTTAGGTAAACCACCAACATTGTGATGGGATTTAATTGTTTGTGCAGTAGCTGTACCACTTTCAATAATGTCTGTGTAAAGAGTTCCTTGTGCAAGGAAGTCCATACCTTCTAATTTTGACGCTTCATCGTCGAATACATAAATGAATTCATTGCCGATAATTTTACGCTTTGTTTCAGGATCCGATACGCCCTCTAGTTTGCTCATGAAACGTTCTTGTGCATCTATTTTAATTACATTCATGTTGAATCCGTCAGCGAACATCTTCATAACGCTTTCAGCTTCACCTTTACGCAGTAAACCGTGATCGACAAACATACATGTTAATTGATCACCAATTGCTTTGTAGAGTAATACGGCTACTACAGAAGAATCTACTCCACCACTTAAAGCACATAATACTTTTTTATCGCCAACTTCATGGCGAATTTTTTCGATTTCAAGTTCAATAAAGCCTTCCATTGACCAATCGCCTTTTGCCTTACATATGCCAAATACGAATTGGCGAATTATTTCAATACCATAAACAGAATGACGTACTTCTGGGTGGAATTGAACGGCATATAATCCTCTTGATTCATCAGCCATTGCTGCTACTGAACAAGATGGGCTTGTCGCTACTACTTCAAAACCTTCTGGAGCAACTGTTACATGATCACCATGACTCATCCATACAACTTGTTCGTTTGGTAGATCTTTGAATAAAGGAGTTTCTTTAACTACGGAGATTTCGGCTTTTCCGTACTCACGATGTGTAGCCTTTTCAACTTTTCCACCATAATGAAGAGACATTAATTGCATACCGTAGCAAATCCCTAAGATTGGCACATTTAAATCAAAGATTGCAGGATCGACGTGAAATGCATTTTCATCGTATACCGAATTTGGGCCACCCGAGAAAATAATACCTGTAGCATTCATCCCTTTTATATCTTCAGCCGTAATTGTGTGTGGGTGTAATTCACTATAAACACCAAACTCACGAATACGACGTGTAATTAACTGATTGTATTGACTACCAAAATCTAGTACAACGATTTTTTCTTGTTCTTTTAAGATAGGAGTTGCTGACAATGTGTACACCTCTTCATTTAGATTATCCTGCCCCAATTAACAAAAAAAACGCGTACGAAAGAAAACCTTTCTACGCGTTCTTTTGCTCTACTTAAGAAAAGTGCAAAGTGTCGTTCAGTCTGACGCTTGGAACTAGACAATAAGTCTATCTTTTCTTATGAAAAAGGCGAAATCAAACAAACGTCCAATAGTAGACATGTTTGAATTCGCCTTCATAGTCAAGTCATTTCCGGCGACTTGGTAGAGACATCCGAACCGTATCATCGGACATATATAAGGGCAAACGGTCTGTATAATTTTTCTCAATTCTACAGGTAGTTTGACTTAAAATCAACCGCTTGTCCTATTGATTAAGTTTTCCCAAGATTCTCTCAGTTTCAACCATTCATGTGCCTCTATATTTCTTCCATAAAAGCCCTTTTCATAAGCAATTGTTAACATTCTCATATCTTTTGAATCGAAGAAACCATCTACATAATTCGCATACGATTGCAGAGTCTGCCCTTCTCTTCGTGCCACACCATACAACGCGAGTTGCTTTAATAAACGGTGATAGCTATTTTCAAAAGAATTCCAATCATCTTTACGTAATCGATAGTAAGGCACTAACAGTTTGGGCATCCATTTTTGTCGAATACGGAACAAGACTACAAGAAATCCTATCGCAACTATACTCCAGAGAATTATTCGCCCTCGATTATTTGAAATCCAACCCATAAAATTTTGCATGGTTTCTGTAAATCTTTCAGAAATTGATTTATTATCTTCAATTTCTGTTGGTTGTGGTTTTTTCGGTTGTTCTGGCACAACTGCTTCTTCAGGTTCTTCTGTAGAGTCTAATTCTAAGTCGTAATCAATATTTCCTGTTCCACTAAATCCAATAGTTGGCTCAAACGGCATCCAACCTACACCTGGAAAATATGCCTCAACCCACGAGTGAGCATTATTATTTGTAACTTCGTATACTCTATCACCATTGTTATTTTCTATTTCTTCTCCTTCAGCAAATCCTTTTACCCATCGAGCTGGGATATCTAGAGATCGAAGCAAAACAACCATAGATGTCGAGAAATTATCACAATATCCCCGTTTTGTATCGAACAAGAATTGATCTACATAATCTTGATTTGCCTCTGGAATGCTAATATTACTTTGATCGTATATGAAGCCATTCTGTGAAAAGTAACGTTCAATCGCTCGAGCTTTATCATACAAATTTGTTTGATTTTCAGTAATTGATTGTGATAGTTCTCTTACCCGCTCCGGTAATTCTTCTGGTAGTTGTAAATAGCGATCAAACTCTGGAGTTACCTCTGCCAACGATTCAATTGTGGTTGCTCTTAAATCAGTTAAACTAAACTTGGGTTCACTAAACGATATACTATATTGCTTTAATTCGACCAAATCATTCCCCTGGAACGTATTAATTTTTTGTGAATTTTTTTCAAATGCAAAAGTTGTCTCTACCGTTGCATCTGCAGCAACTGAACCATATGGATACATTAGAAATGGATATTCTAAATTAAATGAATACTGTGCTACATCCTGATCTTCAACTGGCCCAGGCGCGATTCCACTTTCAAAGACATCACCAGGATTGAAGACAGTTGTGCCATCTGACACGACAGATTGTTCCCATCCTTTTGACGTATAGGTATCTTTCGTTTCAATTTTCCAGTACTGGGGTGTTTGCACGATTGCTTCAAAGACAACTGTAGAATCAGAACGGAATCCTCCGCCTAAAACAGAATCATCTTCGCCATAACCAATTTTCCCTATCCCACCGGATCTTCCCGGTGCTGTTCCTGCCCCTTCAGCAAATGATTGAATAAAAGGAACAGGATCCACCCACACAGGACCTGCCTTTGGTAGTAGATAACCAAGTGAGCCACTAAATGCTACTACCACAATAAGCGGAATAATTAGAGACGCGTAGTTCCCTCGAGACGCGGAAATGTGGTTTTGTTCCAGTATTTGAGCTACTTTTAACAAACCAGATAATAACAACCCTAGTATCATGACACGAGGAATCGATTCAACACCTTGATACGGACTAAAAGTATCAAGAGCCGCAATAAATATAACGGTCATGAAGAAAAACAAGAAAATAGTCAATCGGACTGTTATCCAATGATGTATTAAATAAGTTGTCATCCATAACAGTGCAAAAAACAACACGGTTCGAAAAGTATCGGTAACTACTGCCCAATCACCACTGATTAGAGCAAAAATATTTATCATCGCATCACTGAACAGAAATGAAATAGCTTCTTTTGTAAAAAACACTTCCCCTGTATAAACAAATATAATGACCCATGACATATACAATAGTTTCCCGGGACCCGACAGCCACCAAGGAACAGAGAAAAAGCTAAACACAAAACATAACGCAATAAAAGCTAAGAAAATAGATAAGTAATTGGTTTTCGTTAATTCCATAACTGGGAGTAGCCATTCACGTAACAAGAAGAACACAAGCACATAAAATATGCCTTGCAACCATTTATTTTGAAGACCATTTTTCATGAGCGTCCCACCTCCGTAAAGGCATTTGCAAAATGATCTGGAGAAAGCACGTGAATAATCATTCCTCTAGAACGAGCAAGTTTATGCATAACCCCCGCTTGTTTTGATAGTTTTTCCCCCTTTTTAATGACGACAAAAACCGTACATTGACGTAAATTTTTGGCTGATTTCGGAATAGCCTCAATCAATCCTGCCGTTAAATCTCCAGTGATGAGTAAAACTGATGTAGCACTCGACATCGCCGGATCTCTTGGCAACATTTGCTCGATTGGTTTTTTTAAATCATCTTCTACTTTCGCCAAGTGAAACATTGTCCTTTGTAATTGATCTTCACTTTTAACCGTTGGAAAATAAAAACGTGTGGCTCCTAAAGATAAAAATGCTGCACTTGCTTGATTTCGAACAACCGCTTGTAATACTGACGCGGTTAATTCAATTTGTTCTTCAAAATTATCCGATGGTTTTCGATCAGTTATTATGAATAATTCTTGAGACTCTCTATCTTCAAACTCTTTAGTACGGAGTGTTTGTGTACGGGCGAAAGATTTCCAATGAATCCATGATACGCGGTCACCAGGTTGGTAGTCTCGAACACCCGTAGCCATTGTTGTATCTTTTACAATGGTGAAAGGAGAGGCAACAGCCCCTTGTTCATATCGAGTTTCAATCGGCATAAATATCATCTCCGTTATATTCGGATAGACAAGTACCATTTGTTTTATTGGTAGGATTTGAGATTTCTTGACCCATCCAAAAAAGTCACTAACGGTAATTTCAATTCCGTCCAATGTATGTTCACCACGCGGCATATGATCAATTTCATAGGTCCATTCGATTATTCGTTGAAACCCCACCATTTTAATTGTTTTTAACTGGGATGAATCCATATGACGAATGAGTTGTAAGCTTTGTGTCATTTCTTTTACAACTAAATAAAGCATCGGAAATCTAGAAGTTCTTATTAACTTCACCGTTACGATGAGTTTATCACCTTTACGTATTTGAGGTGTCTGAATGAAACGTTCAACTTGTATTTTTGAGATTGGGATGAAGAAAAATATGATGGAATATAAGGCAAATGGAAGCACAGTATAAAATATAAACCAGCTAACGAATCCACCTTGAAACATCGCAAAAGTAAACGCAGAGATTAATAGAAAAATAACAAACAGGAGACGCAGTCCTAATGCCAACGAAGAGTTTATTCGTTTCATTGTTTAACAAGCCTTTTAATCGGAACATTTGTTTTCGTTAAAATACGTCCAATAATTTCTTCAGTTGTAACACCATCATAGCGTGCTTCTGAACGTAAAATCATTCGATGACTAAAGACGAATGGTGCTAAATATTGAACATCATCTGGCGTAACAAAGTCTCTACCTCGTAACATTGCTAACGCTTGTGATGCTTTCATTAATGCTAGAGATCCCCGAGGACTTACACCCAAATATATATAAGAATCTTTTCTGGTTCGGTTAGCCAAATCGACAATATAATTTTTGATGGTATCATCGACCATTACGTCTTTTACTTCTTGTTGCAAAAGAATGAGGTCTTCAAGTGAAATGACAGGTTTTAAGTCTTCAAGTGGAGATGATTTTTCAGCTCTTTTTAACACTTCAATTTCTTCTGCATGTGAAGGATAACCCATTCTAAGTTTAAGTAAGAAACGGTCCAATTGTGCTTCTGGAAGCGGATACGTACCTTCATATTCAATTGGATTTTGTGTGGCCATTACAAAGAACGGTTTAGGAATCATCATCGTTTCTCCATCGATTGTTACCGATGCTTCTTCCATTCCCTCGAGAAGTGCTGATTGAGTTTTAGGTGAAGTTCGATTGATTTCATCTGCTAATACGATATTCCCCATAATTGGACCTGGTCTAAATTGAAATTCCATGTCTTTGGGATTATATATTGATACACCAATTACATCTGAAGGCAGTAAGTCGGGCGTAAATTGAATACGTTTGAATTGAGCGCCTACTGATTTCGCTAATGCACGCACCATAACCGTCTTACCAACACCCGGAACATCTTCAAGTAAAACATGTCCTTGAGCGATTAACGCAACTACACATAGCTCTGCAATATCTCGTTTCCCTATAATTACTCGCTCTATATTATCTATAATCGAATGCATTTTTTCTTGGTTTTTCATGTCTCTACTCCCCCAGTTGTTGTGTTGAATTTTTGTATTTGTTAGAAAATTGACACATTATAAGTCCATTTTACCTAATACTTTGATACTTAACAACTTATTAGAGTACAAAAAAGCACACATAGCATAGTGCTACATGTGCTTGAATTTATTTCCAAAAATCATCAAAGACGGTAATAGGCATATGTCTTTTATGTTTTGAGCGTAAATAATGATTTTCAATTTGTTCTTTTGACTCAGTTGGAATCTTTTTTCCTTCTAAATAATCATCTATTTGATCATATGAAACACCTAAAGCAATCTCATCTGGTAACGCAGGACGATCTTCTTCTAAATCCGCAGTAGGAATTTTTGTATATAAATGTTCCGGACAACCTAGAACTATTAATAGTTGTTTCCCTTGTCGCTTATTTAATCGAGAAATAGGCACTAAGTCGGCTCCACCATCACCATATTTAGTATAAAAACCAGTGACGGCTTCTGCTGCATGATCTGTTCCAAGGACGACTGCATCGTGCATAGCCGCAATTGAGTATTGAACTTTCATTCTTTCACGTGCTTTTTCATTTCCTTTAGCAAAGTCAGAAAGGGTAATCCCAGAGGTATCAAGTGCATGTTTACTTGCATCGACTGCATTTTTTATATTCACCGTATAAATTTTAGATGGTTGTATGAAATTTAGTGCGTCGTGACAATCATCTTCATCAAACTGAACGCCATAAGGCAATCGAACCGCATTAAAAGAATAGGCTTGTGCTCCCAGTTCATCATTTAATTCATCTACCGCCATTTGAGCAAGCTTGCCAGTAAGTGCAGAATCTTGACCACCTGAAATACCAAGAACCAATCCTTTTAAGAATGAATGCTTTTTTAAATAATTTTTCATAAAATCAATGGATATACGTATTTCTTGTTTGGCGTCAATCGATGGTTTAACTTTCAATTCTTCAATAATTGTCTTTTGCAAGTTTGTCATCATAGTCACTCCTTTAAGAGTAATGCATCCTATCTACCATTTCTTTTATCTCTTGGATATTTCGCATCTTGTTATCCCAACATTTTTGGCTTAAATCTACTGGATATTCTTCTGGATTTAAAGAACGTTTGTATTCATCCCATAGTAATTCTAAGTTAGCAGTTGCGTAATCCCTCATTGCAAACAACGTTGGATTCGAATAAATAACTTGTCCATTTTCAATGACTTTTGTATGCAGCTCTTTTGCTTCAAAGTTCGTCACAAATTTCGAAACAAAGGTATGAACTGGATGGAACATTTTTAATCGGTGTTCATGAGTAGGGTCTTCATCAAACATCGTAATATAATCGCCTTCTGCTTTGCCATTTTCTCGATCAATTATACGATACAGTTTTTTCCTACCCGGCGTCGTTACCTTTTCAGAAGTAGATGAAATTTTAATTGTATCTTCCATTACACCTTTTTCATCTTCAATTGAAACAATTTTATATACTGCACCAAGAGCGGGTTGGTCATACGCGGTAATTAACTTTGTGCCAATGCCCCACATATCCACTTTCGCACCTTGGGCTTTTAAGTTTAAAATTGTATATTCATCTAAATCATTTGACACGACGATTTTCGCATCCGTAAAGCCCGCTTCATCTAACATACGACGTGACTCTTTTGATAGGAATGAAATATCTCCACTATCCAAACGAATTCCAACGAAATTGATTTTATCTCCAAGTTCTTTTGCTACTTGAATGGCAGTTGGAACACCGGTCTTTAATGTATTGTAAGTATCTACAAGGAATACACAATCTTTATGTCGTTTGGCATATGCATGGAAAGCTTCATATTCATTTTTGTATGCTTGAACAAGCGAATGCGCATGTGTTCCTGCAACAGGAATACCGAACTTTTTGCCAGCTCTAAGATTACTTGTTGCCTCTATCCCACCAATTATGGAAGCCCGTGAGCCCCAAATTGCTGCATCCATTTCTTGAGCACGTCTCGTACCGAATTCCATAACTGTATCGGTTTTGACGATTTGTTTAATACGACTTGCTTTCGTTGCAATTAAGGTTTGGTAATTGACAATATTCAGGAGTGCTGTTTCAATGAGTTGCGCTTCAACCAGTGGAGCCTCAATGCGCATAATTGGTTCATTGGCAAAAACGAGCTCACCTTCAATCATCGAATACACATCTCCGGTGAACCTGACTTCACGCAAATAACTAATAAAGTCTTCCTTGTATCCAAGCTCTAGCTGCAAATACGCAAGATCGCTATCCGTAAACTGGAAATCCCGAAGAAAATCTAGTACCCTCTCTAAACCTGCAAAAATTGCATAGCCATTACCAAAGGGTAAATTGCGGAAAAACAGCTCAAACACCGCTTTACGATTATGTATACCATCAGCCCAGTAAGTTTCTGCCATATTTATTTGATATAAGTCCGTATGTAATGCAAATCCATCATCTGCATATTTCGACACCATCTAAAACCCTTCTTCCACGATCACAATTGTCATAAGTATACACCATTTAATCAAAATCTAAAATTCCCTAAGAAAAACGCAAACCATATAAAAATCGGTTTGCGCAGTTTTATTATACACCCATTTTTCTACGTGTATTACTTACTTTTTTCGTTTGTTGGCTTTGCATTACTTTCGATGATTTCGATGTACTTCCTTTAGCGTTGTTATCGGAAGTTAGGTTTTTCTTTGCTTCTAATTGTTTTTGCATCGCTTCTTTTAAGCTTAATTTTTTCTTCGGCACATCTTGTTGGTTTGTTTCATTATTTTCAGTCATATATAGTCCTCCTTTAGATCAAATGATGATCAGTCTCTGCTTTTCTCTATTATACTCGATACTCGACGATTACTGGAAATTTTCTATACTTATGCTTACTAATTCTTTACACCTTCATCTGGCACATTCGCATTTTCTTTATTACGAAAGAAAAAAACGTCAGTATTTGTTACATATTTCCCTCATTATTTTCAATCAATTATCCTAGCTACTAATATCCTTGTTATTCTTTTTTATGCTTATTATGCATACAATAATGGAAGGAGGTTTTTGATTTTGAACAGAAAATTTGATTGGATACCTGTCGTCTTAATTTCTTTAATAGCTCAATATATCATCCTACAGTTGTTACTCTATATTGAACTTAATGTAGATCATTCAACGTCACAAGATGTACTCGTTAAAATTAATTTCTTCATTGTTGCCATTATCGGTGGATTAGTAGCCATGCACTTTTACATTAAGAATTCACCACATCTTGGCGGAATATGCGCAACTCTTTTCATCGTTCTATATCAATTGTATCTTGGCAATAGCACCATTAGTGGCTCAGCACTTTTTGTGTTAGTTATTGCATACTTGGTTGGCTACTTAGGGGCCCTATTGTACTCAAATAAAGTGGTCAATAAACGTATTAGGTAGCTTCTTTTGAGTACTCGACTAAAGCTAAGCCTTTCGTTAGTTCAATGAACTCATGAAAGGTTTTTCACATTCCCTTTAAGCTCCAAAACAATCGGACAATGATCACTTCCATGTATTTGTGGATGTATATATGCATCAACTAATCTTTCACATAGTCGGTTTGACGTAATGAAGTAATCAATTCTCCATCCGATATTACGCTCTCTCACCGTGGCCATGTAAGACCACCATGTAAAGGCTTCTTCTTTCTCCGGATAAAAATGACGGAACGTATCTGTAAATCCTTCATCTAGTAATCCCGTCATCTTTCCTCGTTCCTCTATTGTAAAGCCTGAATTGCCTTTATTTGATTTAGCATTTTTTAAATCTATTTGTTGATGCGCCACATTTAAATCTCCACACATAATCACTGGTTTTGTTAGATCTAAGTGCTTCAAATAGGCACGCATTTCATCTTCCCATTCTAAGCGGTAAGGAAGTCTTGTTAAATCTCGCTTCGCATTGGGTGTATAGACATTCACTAAATAAAACTGATCGTATTCTAATGTAAGTATTCTACCTTCAGCTTCTTCAGTTAAATCTCCTACTCCATACTTTACTGAGATTGGTTTTTCCTTTGTAAAGACAGCTGTACCTGAATACCCTTTTTTTACTGCATAATTCCAATATTGATAATATCCTTCTAACTGTAAATCAATTTGCCCAGCTTGTAACTTCGTCTCTTGCAGGCAAAAAATATCCGCATTCACTTCATGAAAATAATCTATAAATCCTTTTTTCACACAAGCCCTAATGCCGTTCACATTCCAAGAAACTAGTTTCATCGTGATAACCCCTTTTATTGACTCTATTCTATGTATATATGAACAATACCAAGAATGCTATATTATTCCCTACAATATAACAAACCTTCATACGTTCAGTACACTAAAAATAAGAGAAAAGCAGGATTAAGGGTAATTGAAACCTTAATCCTGCTCTTCTATTTAGATTATTTCCATATCGTGTGAAATGAACCTTCTACATCTGTACGCTCATATGTGTGAGCCCCAAAATAATCACGTTGTGCTTGCAATAGATTGGCAGTCGAGTAACCAGTTCGATAACTATCATAATAAGTAAGAGCAGCACTTAAAGAAGGGAACGCCATACCTGACATCATACTTTCAGCTACCACTTTTCTCATCCCTATTTGATATGCTTTCGTTTTTTCAACAAAGTATGGTGCAATCAATAAATTTGTTGTAGATTCTTGTGCTCCAAAAGCTTCACTAATTGTGTTTAAAAACTCCGCTCGTATGATACAACCACCACGGAAAATAAGCGCAATGTCTTGTAATGGCAAGTTCCAATCATTGATTTTTGACGTTACTTTATATTGAGTAAAGCCTTGTGCATAGGCACAAATTTTCCCCATATATAAGGCTTGTCTAACAGATTCAACCCATTCTTCTTGATCTACTGGTTCATTAGTAGTTTCTGGACCAGCTAAGATACTTGCTGCATGTAATCGTTCTTCTTTTACATGTGAGATGTAACGAGCAAATAATGATTCTGTAATAATGGATACGGGAATTCCGTTATCAATTGCTTGTATACTCGTCCATTTACCTGTGCCATTTTGGCCAGTTTTGTCTAAAATTACATCGACAAGTGGTAAACCTGTTTTTTCATCTTGCTTTCTTAATATATCGGCTGTGATTTCAATCAGATAACTTTTCAGTTCCCCTTGATTCCATGTTTCAAAAATATCAGCAATTTCATTGAGAGGGATATGTAGTTTTTCTCTCAAAAAAGTATAGGCTTCTGCAATGAGTTGCATATCGGCATACTCAATTCCATTATGCACCATTTTCACAAAATGACCTGCACCTTTAGGACCCATATACGCACAGCAAGGGTTTCCTTCAACTTGAGCAGCAATTTTAGTGAAAATAGATGCTACTTTTTCATATACTTCTTTTTCGCCGCCAATCATGATGGAAGGACCTTTCAAGGCTCCTTCTTCCCCACCAGAAACACCAATACCTAAATAATCAATGTCTTGTGACTTCAATTCATCAAATCTTCGGGCCGTGTCTTGATAGTTTGAATTACCACCGTCCATGATAATATCGCCTGGCTCAAGGTATGGTACTAATGATTTAATCACTGAATCTACAACATTCCCAGCAGTGACCATCATGAAAATTTTTCTTGGTGACTGTAAAGACTGCACAAATTCTTGCACATCGTAATATGGATAAAGTTGTTGTTGTTCGATATCTTTTACTAGCAAGTCCGTTAAATCTCTTGTGTAATTATAGACAGCTACATGTTCACCTTTACTTGCCATATTCATCGCAATACTTCTTCCCATTACACCTAGACCCATAACACCAATTGTATTACTCATATATTTTCTATCTCCTTTTTAAACAATTAGACTTAATAATAGAATAAACCCTAATCCAGCAACAGAAATAATCGTTTCAAGTAATGTCCATGTTGCAAATGTTTCTTTCATCGTCAAACCAAAAAACTCTTTAAACATCCAGAAACCAGCATCATTAACATGTGAAGCGATTAAACTACCTGCTCCAGTTGCAAGTACGACCAAAGCTAAGTTAACGTCAGTTGTACCTAACAGAGGAATAACTAAACCGGCCGTTGTTAAAGCCGCAACCGTTGCAGATCCTAAAGCGATTCGTAAAATAGCAGCGATCATCCACGCCAGTAAGATAGGTGATAATGTCGTGTCACTAAATAATTCAGCCACGTAGTCACCAACACCACCATCAATGAGTACTTGTTTAAAAGCCCCACCACCACCAATAATTAATAGCATCATCCCAATACTTGCTATTGCTCTCGAACAAGTATTCATCACGGTTTTCATCGGTATTTTTCTTGCCAATCCCATGGTATAAACGGCAAGCAATAAAGATAATAACATTGCAGTAGAAGCATTACTTACAAAACGCACGACTTCAAATAACATATTATCTGCAATATCATTTGTTTGTTGAATCATGGTAATAATTGTTCCGATAGCCATTAAGATAACAGGAAACATTGCTGTAAATACACTGATACCAAAACTAGGTGTATCTTCTATTTTAAATGTTTTTTGTTCACCTAAAGAAGCAATATCACCTGTTTTATTAAATGAATCAGGGACAAGTTTTTTAGCAAGCTTTGTAAATAATGGCCCTGCTAAAATGACAGTTGGAATGGCAATAATAAAACCGTAAAGTAATACTTCACCAATATTTGCACCATACTCTCCGGCAATTACTGTCGGTCCAGGGTGAGGTGGTAAAAATCCGTGAGTCACCGATAAAGCAGCTGCCATCGGAATTCCTAAGTATAGAATAGACACTCGTAATTGTTTTGAAATCGAAAATACAATCGGAATTAATAGTACTAATCCTACTTCAAAGAATAAGGCAACTCCGATAATGAATGAAGCAACTACAACAGCCCATTGAATATTTTTTTCTCCGAATTTATCGATTAAGGTCATCGCAATACGTTGCGCGCCTCCAGAATCTGCAATTAAACTACCTAACATCGCACCTAGACCAAATATTAAAGCTAAATGTCCAAGTGTTCCGCCAAGTCCAGACTCAATTGAACCAACAACGCTATCTAGTGGCATACCTAAAGCTAAAGCAACTCCAAAAGATACAATGATTAATGACACAAAGGTGTTTAATTTGAACCCCATAATTAAAACTAGTAACGAAACAATACCTATCGCGACAATAACTAACGGCATGACAATTCCTCCAATATTGAATGTTTATTCTTTTTTAATTAAATTTCGTTGATACTTTGCAATGCTTGTATATTCTTTTTCCAATACTCTCGATATATTAATAAATATTGGTAGAAGCTCTCTGTATTCTTGCACATCGGATTCAATAGGCGTGTGCTTAAATGTAGTACCAATCATGTCAGAAACCACATCAAACGAATCAACTTTTCCGGTAGCATATAGCCCTAAAATACAAGCCCCAAGACAGGAGCTTTCATAGCTTTCCGGAACAATCACTTCCACATCAAATATATCAGCCATCATTTGTCGCCAAACATCTGATCTTGCGAATCCGCCAGTTGCTTTTATTCGGGTAACCGGTTCATCCATCACTTCGAGTAAGGCTAAAAATACGGTGTAAAGATTGTAAATGACACCTTCAAGTGCTGCCCGAATCATATGTTCCTTCTTGTGGGTCATCGTTAAACCAAAAAATGAGCCTCTCACATCAGGATTCCACAATGGAGCACGTTCACCAGCTAGGTATGGATGGAACAATAATCCATCAGCGCCAGGCCTTACCCGTTCAGCAATTCTTGTTAACACTTCATACGGATCAATGCCCAGCCTTTTTGCCGTTTCTACTTCTGACGATGCAAATTCATCTCTAATCCATCGCAGTACCATTCCACCGTTGTTGACTGGGCCACCAATGACCCAATGTTTTTCTGTTAATGCGTAGCAAAATATTCGACCCTTGTCATCAGTATGAGGATGGTCAATGATTGTTCGTATAGCGCCGCTAGTCCCAATTGTTACAGCTACTTCACCTTTACCAATGGCATCCACGCCTATATTAGAAAGCACACCATCACTTGCCCCAATGACAAATGACGTTTGTGGAGCAATGCCCATCTTTTGTGCAATTTCTGGGCTACAATTTGTGAAAATCTTAGTTGTCGGCACAAGCTCGGATAACTGATCCGGTGTAACTCCCGCTATTTGCAGTGCTTCTTCATCCCAATCTAGTTTTTTGAGATTCATCATACCCATTGCTGAAGCTAGTGAATGGTCCACTACATATCGATCAAAGAACTTTTTGAAAATGAATTCTTTAATTCCTATATATTTCTTGGCTTTGGCTGCTATTTCAGGTCGATCATTTACAATCCAAGCAATCTTGCTTAATGGGGCCATGGGATGAATAGGTGTCCCAGTCCGTTTGTACACTTCATGACCGTTTAACTCTTCTTTTATTTTACGAGTCCAACCTTCACTTCGATTATCCGCCCAAGTAATACATTGCGTCAGTGGTTGATCATTTTCATCCATCGCAATTACACTATGCATGGCACTACTAAATGAAATGAATAACAATTTTTCTGGGTTAATTTGGGAATTCGCCATTATATTTGATATAGCTTGCACTACAGCCTGAAATATCTCTTCTGGGTTCTGTTCTGCTGTTGAAATATCTGGTGTGTACAGGGGGTATCCAATATTCTCTTGTTGAATTATTTCGCCTTTTTCAGTAAATAACACAGCTTTCGTACTAGTCGTACCGATATCGACACCTAACATATAATTCGTCATAGCCTATTGCTCCCTTTCTTTCGTGAGCATTTGTTGCGACATCCAAAGATCATCTACTTTTCCTTGAACATCTTGAAAGTTTTGATGTAACGCCTGGATCATGATATCTCGATTTTTTGAATTGATCGCTTCGATATAAAGATCGTGATTTTTCAAAACTCGTGCAAAATCATCGGACTTTTCTTCTAAACGCATGCGCATAGAAAGAAGGATTAAACTTTCCATAACAGGTTTTGCATTATTCCATATCAATAGGATATAGGAATGATCAATCGAACGAATTATCGTTTCATGAAACAATACATCCTGATAAGAGAATTCATCAGCATCATTATATTTAATGGCAACTTCCATCATTTCGCGTATTTTACTTAGCTCTTTTACTAATTCAGTGGTATCCATTTTCACAATACGTTCATAAACAAACGTTTCGATGACTAAGCGCACATCATAAATTTCCTTTATATCCTGTTCCGATAAACCAACAACAACCGCACCCATTCTTTCTAATCGAATAATGTTTTCAGTTGCCAATATTTTTAATGCTTCACGAATAGGGGATCGACTTACTTCAAATTCTGCTGCTAATTTATTTTCTGATAAAACGGTACCTTTTTTTATCGTGCCTGAAATAATTCGAATTCTAAGCTCGCATGCTAAACGAACACCTGTAGAAGCGCTCGCAATCCATTTTGAAGGATAGAGATATTCCATTGATTCACTCATCATTTCACTTCCTCATCCGGTAACCGGAATACTTGTATACAAGTATATTAGTTCAACTATATTGAAATGTAAACGCTTTTATACATTCATTTTTTTTCGGATACATTTTTAGGAGAGATTCTAATCATGGCACATTTGAACTTCTAAGCGGTTTAATCATTATTTAATTCGTGAATAAGGGAAAAAAGTGAAGATGCACAGACGTCAACAAGTCACATTTTGTCAAACGGCGAATAATATAAGGAGGAAACAATTTGGGTAAAAGAATCATACCCATTCGGATATTCACAAATTAATCAGTAAATTTTAAAGTAAATTTCCTATCTGCCCCAATAAAATTATGGTTACTTTCAAGATGGTTCTAATCAAAAAAACGTAAAGAAATAGCACATTTATTAATAGTGATAAACCCGCAAACATATTATTACAATGAATAAATTAAGACGTATAATCTGAAAAAAGGAGTGGATATATGGACCGAATCAAGATGAAAAAACTCAATAAACAGGCACTATTGTTTGTGGTGATTAATACGGTAGTTATATTTAATCTCGTATTCGATTTCTTCCAATTTTATGTAGATAAGTAACTTATCCTTATTTTTTGTGGTTTCATACTCTGATAGTATGGTTACATTCGGACAATTGTTTGTGAATTCATGAGTTGAAATTTTTAAGCAAACTTTATAAAACATACCAAGTAAACGATGTGATGGACAGTTTTAATGATTAGCAAAATGATGCCATTGTCCATATTAGATAGAAAAAGCGTGTGAACCCTTTACTATCAAAGGGTTCACACGCTTTTTCATTTGCGAATTACATCATAATATTTCATAAAATAATGGTCTTTACAATTCTTTATGGAGGTCGGAATATTATTTTGAAGGGTCCATTGATGAGTAACATCTTTAAGAGCTTTCACATAGTATATTAGCAAAGTATGTATGAAAGTGTATAAATCTGGGCAAACAGGCTTGGAATGGCTAATCAGTATATCCTATTTTTCAATCTTCGACTTCTACAAGATTCAAGAAATAAAGTGATCCTTATCCCCATTATTTCTACAGATAGAATAGAAATAAAAAGGGCTTTGTAACTAAAGGGACAACTTCATTCCCTTCTGAATATGCTATCATTCAAATTGAAAACCATTTAATTTATATATGTATATCATAGTGCTGACATCGTATAAGAATCAATCGATTGGTCGGACTTCTTTTATGTCATCAATTTCTATAGTAAGCTGATCTAATTTATGTTCCAAAGAATTAATAACAATTAACTTCGCAGCCAATTTTTCTTCGAAATCCAACGATTGTCCTAAAACATCTTTTATTTGATTTTCTAATTGCAAAAGCATGTCAGAATCAATAGTAGGTGTACTAGATGAAGAGAATAAACCTATACCATCATTCTTCTCGCTCAAACTTTTTTCTAATCGTGTAATGGCATCTTTGTACTTTTCATTTTGTTCTGTTAAATTCATTATTTCATGTTGGAGCTTTTCTAAAGCTTTTTCTTTTTCTTCCATTTCTTTTATCATATACTGTCTATCTTCTTCAGACTGGATACGGTCATTGATACTTATATCCAATTTTTCAATCTTTAAATACACTTTTTTATTTGCTTCTTGAAAGAGTTCAACAAGTTTGCTGTCGTGCTGTTCTATAGTAGTTTTATATTCTGCAAGCTTTTGATTAAGTGAAAGAACTTGTCTATCCTGTTTTTTGTTTCTATATTTATCAGAATTGAGCCCGTCTTTTAATGTTTTTATTACTTCAGTCAACTGCTTGTTCATCTGTCTTAAATCAGTTTTAGTTTTCTGCAAGTTATTAATAGAATTCATTGACGTTTTTATCTGAACTTCCTGTAAATGAATACGTTCTTTAAAATCGCTAGTCTGCCTTTCAAGTTCTTTATTTAACTTATACACCTCTAGAGATAGTTCGGCTTTATCGTTCGTTAAATGAACATTTTCTTGTTCAAGTTTTTCTATTAACGAATGGTCAAAGTTATTTTTGTATTTTTCAACTTTACCTTTATATTTAGCTAGTTCTGCCTTAAAATAAATAATCGTTTGTTGAAGTTGTATAGGATCGTTATTTTTAATATTTCCAGTATTCAAGTTATTACCCCCCATCACAGATATCCCAAAACAAAGGCTGCTGGTATCTTCATTCGTGAAATCAAGTATGTTGACAATACTATTGATTCATTTGGCAACGATATATTTGTGGGTTAAGGTCAAAGCTGTTAATAATTCAATTTATGTATCAATTTAATCATTTCATTTGCGTAAGAGGGAATACATAATTAAAGGATGATGATTTAAACTTTACCTTTTAGTAGTGTGATGATCTCCTCAAATTCCTGTTTGCTACCCTCAATGATATGGTCAAGATCCTCCAAAATTTTATTATTAGAAAACCCATCATCTTCTCTATCCATTTCTCCATAAGTTCGACTATTTCCATTCATCAACAAATAAGTAATCAACATATTTAATGTACTATTCTCCAAATAGACGAAACTGTTGTTACCCTCTTTTGGTTCGTTAATCTGATCTTTCATAAATTGGCGAATTCCTTGCTTTATTAATAATTCTTGCTCTTTTCCTTCTAAATTACTCACCTTCATCCCCCTTCTTACGTATAGTCCCATTTATATTAATCGGATTAATCACAGCTACCCCATCTTTCATTTGATCACTGTAAGTAAACCCAATGATACTGCCTGAATAAGATTCTTTAGGTGACCAATTGATCTGGAAATTTGAAAATGAAATTTTCTCATTAGGTTCAATAGTTTTATTACCCAAAGGCTTAAGCCAATATTCTTCCCTATTCTTTTTTTCATTTATTCGTTCCCATCCATCTGTAACTTTCGATGACTTTTTAGCATTTTCATATACGTACTTTCCTGAAAAAGAAAAAAATGATTCTATTGGAATTTTTAAGTATATATAAGGATTTGTAATAGACTGATTTCCCGTATTAAGTATATGGAAAGATCCTAGACATAAGCTCTCCTGCTCAGGATCGTGGGAAATGTTCATTGAATAAGTAAAATAGCATATTAAACTATTTTTGACGGGCACCTCACGTTCAGCTATTATCCTTTTTATTTCAGTCAAGTATGTATTCGTTTGATGATGAAGCTTTTTGATTTTCTCTTCTATATCATTCTTATCCTTTTTCATCAATTAGCACCCCTTTTACAAAAAATGAAGAGAGAAATATTCTCCCTTCATAATATGGTTTGTACTGACGCTTTATACGCGTGGGAAAACAACTGGGCATTGTAGTGGGCGAATTGGGGCAGGGCATTCAGGTTGAATATCATCTCTAGGCTCACAGAACTCAGCTAAGAATTCAACAGTTACTGGAAATATCGATTGAATGCTCTGGCAAGTAACTACGGAAATCGTTAGAGCACTAAATGTGATTATACCTCCCTCACCTCCCATGAGTGTACCAGTCGTACACACGAAACAATCTAGATCCGTATACGTAATTTCAACATCTGTTCCTTCAGGCGCACATAATGTAACTTGCTCACAACGGGAAATCATCAATGCTGCAGAAGGTACACTAGTCAACACAGTTCCATCTGCTAAAGTCACGATAAGTGTAATAATGAAATTCTTACGAATATTTAACTGCTGGAGAGTAACTTGAGTCCCATCAATGATAAATGGACGATCGTCACGGGCTAGGATTTCAATCGGAAGTGCCGGATTAGGGTTCACTTCACATGTAACAGTCGCACCTAAAATAGGTCCAGCAGGTACTGAACCAGCAGGTGTAAATGTAATGACAGCACCTGCTAAAGAAACGTCGAATGACCTTTCTTTAACAATCCAGTCGTACACCTTATCCACATTGATACAAATTAACTCTTGACCACCATTTAAATTTTTATATTGCATATTTTTCACCTCCAAAATTTTTTTGCTTACATTCTAGAATACGAAGAAAAAAATCAAGGAGTTAGGTAGAAAACTTGCTTTTCTAGATATTTAAATTTTATTGTAGTGGGAAAGAGGTGAATAATAATGAGCGATTAAAAATCATTTTACACTTTGCCGGTTGTTAAACCACTTGTAAATCTGACTATTTTACGCAGAAAAAAATAATCCTATACTAAACGGTACCTGCGAATGATAAGTGCCTGCAATTCAAATGTTTACATCCTTGGACATGAAGCAACTAGTAAAACGTAGAAACTAGAATAATTTAAAACGGCCTTTTAGGACGTGCTAAATAGAAAGGGGTTATTCACATTTTTAAGAGAGGGTACATGTAGCTAAATCGGATCTTTTTGAGGAAACGAGGACATAATAACAACCTGAGCAAAATGTGCAACTATAGCGATTAAATATTAATAATCTTATCCCGTCATCTAGACTATTTGCACATTAATATTGCCCTTTTGTTTCCCATTGTTAACTTCAAATTGAGGCATTGAACGAGGTACTAATAGAGTACATTAAACTAATTAAAGATTTATGACTATATTTCCAACTAACTGAAAAGCATTTAATGACATGGACATTGGAGCATTTGTACTAAAACCTACAGGGTAATTGGGATCTACAGTATCTGTAACTGAGCCCCAAGGTAAAGCTATATCAAAAATATTTCTAATTACCTGTATTTGGCCGTTTGAAGGAACAGATGCACCAGCATCTCTGAAATCAACATAAACTGCAAGTCTACCTGGGTTTGGGTTAATAATTTCATTTTCTTCAATAATAATAGGTAAAGCTTCAGTAAAATCGATAGGAATAAAAATGATTGAGCTGCCAGATCTATCTTGGTGGTCAATTATATTTCGTAACACAAATAAAGACACATCATCAAAACGAAATAAATTAAACAACACAAATTGCGAATGCCTTATGGATGTATTATCTTGTATAGTAATGGTCCCTGTAAATCCACTTTCACCATCTTCAAAAGTCATAGCTGCCCGACTTTCTGGTCCACCTTGAAATGTGTTTTCACTAATATTGGTTGTACCTTGTGCGTTAAAGATGTGCAAAGAATTCCGGTTTCCTGTATGAATAAACATTGTTTCGGAAATGGTTAAATTTTTCGCCCGAATAAATGCATTTCGACGTCCTCCTTCAATAATAGAAACCCTGATGGTAATGTTTTCATAAAGTACACCAAACGATTTAAATGGAATTCCTAATAATGCGTTATCCCCTGAAGTCGTAGAAGTAGGACCTATAAAATGAAGATTTTCAATTGTAACATTGTCTGCTTCAATCCTAAGACTTGTCGTATTAATAAGGCTATCTGGAAAAGTGACTGTTGTTTGATCTACTATTAATCCTCGCAACGTCAACGGCTTATCAATTGAAAGGAATGAAGGAGGATTATACTCCCCTGGAAATACGATTAAGGTATTATTATCTTCTGCATCCGCAACAGCTTCTTCGATTGTCGGATAAAATAATACCTTCTCAACATTGAAAACGCCCTGTCCCTGAACTTCACATGCAAGTCCATTCGGAAATATTTTAGCATCAGATGGACAAAATTGGCACTCAGTAGAAATACTTCTCAATATTAAAAGACAATTTTGATTATTACAGACGAGAAATTCTTCACATGCTTCATCACACGGTAGGCAAATAAGATCTCCCTCCGCAATGTCACCACAATCCCCATCAGCCGAGAGAACTTCATATATACATGCCCTTTCTTTACTAATAGTAGGGACAACAATATGTCGTTGAATCCAGTCATATACTCTAGAAGCTTTAGCGCAATAAGTTTCTTCAAAAGGTATAATTATGTCATTTCTTATTAAAGTTTGTTTTTCTTCACCATCTGTTGATTTTACTTCGATAAAATTTAGTTGCCCCTGAATTGACTGACCAATTGGAAGACACTGCCCAGATATATCCTGTAATCTTGGTTTACAAAATTCCCCGTTCATTAATACGTTTACATTTGTTTCTGATTTTACATCCTGACAAAAGCTGATAGAAATTATTAATTGATTACACATATTGTCTACGCAAACCACGTTAGCATAACATCTTACATTTGTGATTTCACAATTAACGGTTGTTCCTGGTGGTGCACATAAGAAATATCCCTCCGTTAATGAGAATGGCTCTATCACACTTGACCCATCCATTAACTTGACTGTAACAAGTCCTGTCGTCAATATTTTCACTCTTTGAAGTAGTACTTTTGTACCGTCAGGTAGAAATATTGTTTGTTCTGCACGGCCTCCTACTTGAAGTAGTTCTACACACGATGTTTCAGATAAAAAGCACTCATAAACACTTGAACTGGAATTCGTAAAATCCCTCCTAATTCGCACTTGTTTTTTTTTCATTACCTCACCCTTTTCATATTGGGAACTCTTATAGTAATTCCCTTTTACTATATATATGAAATTAATAGTAGAGTCTCTGGGATGTAATAACTTGATTTATACACCCGTGAAATTGTTGTATGCAACGTAGGAGAACGAAAAGACGTAGTTTTAGTTCAATGCGAATTCTCATCTGTTAAACGAGACCTTGTAACTGCAAAAATACTCCAAGCCTACTGATGGCCTTAATTTAATAATGTAGCAACTGATGAGCTATTACTTACCCTAAGTTTAAGAGACCGTTAAATCAAAAGGATAACCACTATGACAATTCCTTAGCAAGAGCTAAATTTCTAGTTGATTACAGAATCTTAGCCCTAAATAAAGTTGAATAAGTTATGTATTATTCTTGTCCATTTGTTGGACGGGTAAAAACCCTGGCTTTCTATTATAAAGGACTTTTCTTTGGAACTCTTAAATCATTAGTTTTAACACTCTGCTTTTCCTTACAACTCTTGTGGTATTAGAATTTATAATGGATCATTCTACACCCTATATTAAAAAATGAAGAGAGAATATACTCTCTTCATAATATGTTTGGTGCCCATTATACGCTTGGGAAAACAACTGGGCATTGTAGTGGGCGAATTGGGGCAGGACATTCAGGTTGAATATCATCTCTTGGCTCACAGAACTCAGCTAAGAATTCAACTGTTACTGGGAATGTCGATTGAATGCTTTGGCACGTAACTACCGAGATCGTTAGACCATCAACAAATGTGAGCATACTTTCAGGATCTCCCGAAAGTGTACCAAACGTACACACGAAACAATCTAGATCCGTATACGTAATTTCAACGTCTGTTCCTACTGGGGCACACAATGTAACTTGTTCACAGCGAGAAATCATCAATGCTGCAGAAGGTACACTAGTCAACACTGTTCCATTTGCTAAAGTCAGGATAAGTGTAATGATAAAATTCTTGCGAATATTTAACTGTTGAAGAGTTACTTGAGTCCCATTAATGATAAATTGACGATCGTCACGAGCTAGGATTTCAATCGGAGTTGTTGGATCTGGGTTCACTTCACATGTTACAGTCGCACCAGCAAGAGTTGCGTCATCAAGGGTAATCGAAGGTGTAAATGTAATTGTAGTACCAGGAGGTAGAGAAACGTCAAACGACTTTTCTTTAACAATCCAGTCGTACACCTTATCAACATTGATACAAATTAACTCTTGACCACCATTTAAATTTTTAAATTGCATATTTTTCACCTCCTTAAATTAGTAACTTACATTCGTAGCATACGTTGAAAAAAAAAAAGTGTTTAGGTAGTAAGCTTACTTATCTCCATATTTATTAATTTTTACGTGTAAAGCACACGTTTCTATCTAAACTGATTAAAGAATTGGGGATCTCTATAAATAATAATTTTTCTTTTATAGATGATGACTATTAGCAACTTTGGATTATACCTCCATATAGAGAGATCCATAATAAATCTTGTGTAAGCAATTTGTCCCTTATTGAAAACATGATTAACAATGCTTTACTAAGATAATAAATTAATTTGAAGTTCACATTTTTATATTGAAAGTGAAAAACTCTTAGAATTTCAAATATTTTTAGTATGATAAAAAACCGTGCCTTCCTCAAGTTAAGGTAGGCACGGTTTGAAATTATTAATTTATTCAATAACTATGGGAAAACAACTGGGCATTGTAGTGGGCGAATTGGGGCAGGACATTCAGGTTGAATATCATCTCTAGGCTCACAGAACTCAGCTAAGAATTCAACTGTTACTGGGTATATCGATTGAATGCTTTGACACGTAATTACCGAGATCGTTAAAGCAGTAAATGAGATTGTATCCTCAGCTACTTCGAGTGCACCTGTCGTACACACGAAACAATCTAGATCCGTATACGTAATTTCAACTTCTGTTCCTACAGGGGCACACAATGTAACTTGCTCACAACGAGAAATCAACAATTCTGCATTTACTGGCTCATTACCCTCAACTGGTGGAGCACTAGTCAACACCGTTCCATCTGCTAAAGTCACGATAAGTGTAATGATAAAATTCTTACGAATATTCAGCTGCTGAAGGGTAACTTGAGTCCCATCAATGATAAATGGACGATCGTCACGGGCTAGGACTTCAATCGGAGTTGTTGGATCTGGGTTCACTTCACATGTTACAGTCGCACCTACAATATCTTCATCAGGTACTGAATCAGCCGGTGTAAATGTAATGGGAACATCAGCTAAAGAAGTAACGTCAAACGACTTTTCTTTAACAATCCAGTCGTACACCTTATCAACATTGATACAAATTAACTCTGGACAATTAATCGGTTTTTTATGTTTCATACTTTAAACACCACCTTATTTTTTCTTGCATTCTACTATACGTTGATAAAAAATAAAGGTTTAGGTAGAAACCTTATTTAAGGAAACGTTTATGCTCACCAAATAAGGAGAACTTGTCTCTATTAATAACAAGCTCTGTCTACATATTGAATTTTTCTATAAATCCATATCTTCCTTTCGCTCACTAATGGCACTAGCTTCTTTCATGTTCAAACAAAGCACTAATACGCCTATTTCAACTTGTCACGTATTTATAACATGATTAATATTATAATACTGTACAAAGAAGGAGTGAAAATTATTGGGAAAATCTAAGATATATTCCACTCAAGACATTGACATACTGAAGCAGAAAATCGCAACATATAAAGACACCTTAGAAACATTGAAAACAGGAAATACAGTTGATGACTATCTCTTTATGAAAACCGAATTTAATGGGTATAAAAATCAAGTTACACATTTAAAAGGAGAAATGGAATTACTAGACGAAAAACAAAGTATACAAATAGAGGAGTATAAGCAAAAAGAAAAAAAATTTTCAGTTCAGATTGATTCCCTTAACCAAACTGTCGGTGAGTTAAATCAAGACATTTCATTAATCATGAAGAAATTAACGAATAATGAAGTTAAAAATATTACAGAAACAGTAAATTCACAAGATTCCTTACTAGCAGATACAAAAAATGAAGTCAGTGAGATGCATACAAGAAAAAAAGATACTACTCCCCCCATAGAACATATATCAATTTCTCCTATTCAAAAAAACAATCTCCCATTATCTTATAAACAACTACAGAAATTTATAAATAACGCAAAGGTTATTCAAGAACCAAATACGTTAACTCCAATAGAACTTATAGATATACGCAATAAAGATCAAGAAGAGCAGGCACACTATAATAAGAACAGTTTTCCATCTCATGGATATACACCTACTCAATTTATTAAAGGACTAAACAAAGGGGTAAACTCAAAGACATTTAATACTATCCGTTTAAAAGAGGATTCTTTAGTAAAAGACAAGAAGAATTTAATTACACCTACTCTCCCATTAAAAGCCAGAAAACATTCTACTAAAATTATTTTCCCTAACAATAAACCATTTAAAGAAAATACTACCATCACTAACACAATTTCAGTGCCCCCTATAGATGAGAAGAAAGTAGATTCAATTGATGTTCCTGCTAAGCCTGCAGAGATTATCGAACAAACATTTGATGTTCCTGTTGAAGCTGCAGAAATTACCGAACAAACATTTGATGTTCCTGTTGAAGCTGCAGAAATTACCGAACTAACATTTGATGCTCCTGTTGATGCTACAGAGATTATCGAACAAACATTTGATGCTCCTGTTGAAGCTGCAGAAATTACCGAACTAACATTTGATGCTCCTGTTGATTCTACAGAGATTATCGAACTAACATTTGATGCTCCTGTTGATTCTACAGAGATTATAGAACTAACAATTGATGCTCCTGTTGAAGCTGCAGAAATTACCGAACAATCAATTGATGCTCCTGTTGAATCTGCAGTGATTATCGAACAAACAATTGCTCCTGTTGAATCTGCAGTGATTATCGAACAAAAGTTTGATGTTCCTGTTGATGCTGCAGAGATTATCGAACAGACATTTGATGTTTCTGTTGAACCTACATTAATTAACGAGCAGTCATTTTATGTTCCTATTGAAACTACAATCATTAACGAACAGACAATTGACGTTCCTGTTGATTTGTCAATGATTAACGGACACACAAACAATGTTTCTATTGAAAAGAAACAACAAGAAAATAAAAAAATTGGAATTTTTAATTTTTTAAATTTTTTCAAAAAGAAACCGCACTATGGAAACTAACAAAGTGATAATTTCAGATTTACTATTAAAAGAAGTAATCGAGCACGCACGTATCCACCTTCCATATGAATCTTGTGGGCTGTTAGCTGGTACTAACAATAAAATATGTTCATTTTGGAAGTTGGAAAACGAGGTGAAATCTGAAAATCGTTTTTTTGTTCAAAAGAAGGTAGTAGAAAAAACTCTTAATAAAATTGAAGAACGGAGCGAGTGTGTTATCGCCATTTATCACTCACATCCAACTACATCAGCAATACCTTCTAGTTATGATATTTTTAGTCACCCTGATCAAGAAGTAAAAATGGTGATTGTTTCTTTTAAACTAGAAATCCCAAAAATAAAATGCTATAACATTTTAAAATCAACTTATTTTGAATGTCCTATTGTAATAGAAACATTGAGTTAGCCCTAACTTTATAATTTTAATTGAATATACTAAATCAGCAAGGGAGGTGATTAATGTGAAAAAACAACAAAAAGTAATATTAAAATCTACCAAGATTGATAGTAATAATAGCTCTAAAGAACCTATCATAATAAACACTACTTCGAGTGGGAAAAGAGTAATTCAAAAACGAAGAGGAGGAGGGTGTTGTGGAAGGTAGAGTTTAAACACTCTAGGTAAGGAAGGTAAGGTATTCTTTAAATACACTTCTCACAAAAATGAAAGTTATTATCGGGAGGTGTGACCTTCCTAACCAAATCAACCAAAAAATAGATACTATTTTAAATACAAAAACTCTAAATTTCATATATTCATACTTTTTCAATCTTGTCTTGTTATGTCTATGTTTTTTTAACCGAATTTCATTGTTTATTTAGCTAGGCATCTTGAAACTGGGTTTTTAAATTAATGATTTAATGATTCTGACGAGATACTCTTACATTGCATAACCAAAACTTTTTAGGTATATTATTGCGAATTATTGGCATAGTTTTTATTAGTGATACCCTTTCTATCCCCCTCCTCATTTATCCTTTCGTGTCTTTTCTTAAGACTAGAAATAACTTGTTTTCGTCCTCTTTTTTTTTGACAATTTTTCTAAAGTTAATCCCCTTTGAAAACTATACTTTAATATGTCCACTATGAATTACTCTACATAATTAACTAAGTAGTAGAGTTTAATCATTCAAGTAGTAACTTTCAGTAATGAATATCTTATGTTGCCTATTTAATTTTTTTGTCCTGAAAATTAGAATTTATAACAAAAGACTACCTCCGATTTGGATGTAGTCTTTTCCTTTGCACCATTTATGAACTATAAATTTTCTTAGAACAAATGAATGAGTGTAATTTAGTTGTAATATGAACTGACCAACAGATTGACTTCATTTCGTTACGGTTATTCGGCCATTATCTGTCTGTAACTTAATCAAATTTTTCCCTTTACCGTAAGTTGCACGGTTTTTCTCTTCGTCAAAAATGGTGATTTTCCCGTTATCCGTTTCTGCATCTATTATCGCGTTAGTCGGCACAGATTCAGTTTTTATTTCTATACTGCCGTTGTCTGTTGCTAAATCAATCGGCCAGTCTAACTTATTTGTTATCAAGGAGATTCTCCCATTATCCGAATTCCCCTTAATTTCACCTTTGACATGTTCCAAAATAACTTTACCGTTATCGGTTTCAACATTAACAGTATTGGCTTCTATATTTCTTAACCGTATCTGACCATTTTCCGTCTCTAGCAAAACCACATCTGTTTGTATATTTTCTACATTGATTCGCCCGTTGTCACTATTAACTTGGATGCTTTCATATTGTTTCTCTGGAATACTTACTGTCAATTTCAAGTCAAAAGAAGGGAAACCAAACGAAAAGAAAAATCGGCGTCTTTCTTTAAATTGAACAGAAAGCGTTTCTCCTTTTACATCCACATCAAATGTGTATTTTGACTTTTTACTTGTATCACCTGAATATTCCACTGTTGCTACTGAACTTTTAGTTGGTATAATTTCTACTGCAGTATTATTTGTCAAAATTTCAATGTTCGTAAATGAATCTTCAATAACTTTCTTATCGCTGTTCTCCCCAAAGACATCATTACCTTTGAAAGTGAACATAATTCCACCTGTTATCACTAGCAATAGAACTAAAAAAATGACCCATTTATTTTTTAACATCATTCTCTGTAAGACCCCTTTTTTAAGTTTGTAATAACCGCAATCGGTATGAATTCATTGCCGTTTCGCCGAGTTGGTCAAGCAAATTATAATTGGCAAACGCGCCAATCACTGCCCCGATTCCAGGTAGCACTTGGAACATTTTCACTAAATCAATGTAATCACGGTATTCCTGTTGAAATTCACGCCAGTCCATATCGGCGACCACATATTTTTGTTGCTGCCAGTTTTCAATGATCAACAATGTTTCTTTTCGTTTTTCCTCGCTTGAAAAAGCCAATAGGAAAATATGCAGAATGAACAGACGTTCTTCGGAATCGTTCGTATCGAATCCATACACAGCAGCCACTTCAAACAGAAACTTCATTTTAATGGATAATAGCAACGGAAAGTCAGCTACTCCAAGTAGGATTCCCCCTGCACCTGTTCCAGCACCTTCAATAACAGCTGTTTTTCTGAAGGTTGAAAGCTTTTCCTTAAATAGCTCGTCGCGCTCATAGAGACTCATACTTGTTAATGACCGTTTTTTCGTCGTCAAATTAGAGCCTACAAGCGTTGCTTTCACCATGTTTTTGATGCTTTCTGTCATCACTTTATGAAACTTTTCTGGTAGAAGACCATTTATTTTCGTCTGTGCAGTCTTAGCTGCACGGCTTATAGGACCTGATTGTCTTGTCATTTTCTGTTTCCAAATTAGCAGTTCTTGTTCTACTTTCAGCGTATAATCAATCATATGTCTCCCCCTTGTGCACACCACAATCATTTCGTTAGTTTAAGTATAGCCTTTTAGTGATTCATTCAAATGGACCTAGGAGGTATTTACATCTAAGCCTTGAGACTTAGTAGCTAAATTTTCATTTAGCTCTGTAAAAAAATTAATATAATAAGGCCAAGCGTGTTAAAAATACCCTCTATTAATAGCTATGATGATGATGAAAAATATTGAAAAGAAAATCTTTATCAGTTAGGTAAGCCTGATACAGACCTTCTTTTTTTGTATGGATTAACTACTACGGAAAACAAAGGTAGAACTTATTTCATTCAGATGGTTTTGGGATACCCACAAGATAGAATAATTGTAGGTACTGCCCTCAATTTGAATCGGTTTTGGGTACCTGACGATTAAAGCAGCTTGACCTTCCATTTCTGGTGGTTGGTCCATTGACGGGAAAATAAAACATGCTTCTTGTTGTTGGATTTGTGCTTTAATGATGCGAGGTGCGGAACCATATGGATATAGTCCATGGTACGCTTCATTGAGGCAAACTTCGTTAATCATTTCATCTGCAGAAATCGCTGAAAGTTGAAAGAAGCCATCGAGACCTTCATATCTTTCCTCTCTTATTCTTTCCCAATGTGAAGGGTATTGAAATTGAACGTTATAGACAGTACTGGTATAGGTTTTCTTCATAGGAACAATTGGACGAGAGGACCATTGCAAAGACGTAATGAATGCAACTTCTCTTAATCTAATCGGTACAGGATGCAAGATGTCAATCATCCATATCTCACTAGCCGTTCCATTGTTACAGTCCGACAGATAGGCAATTTTCCTGCCATCTGGGGACCATGTAACAGGAGTGGCAAAGCAATTTGATATGGCTCTCGTCAAGTCGTTTTCCCCTTCTTTTCCACTTGTTCTGATTAGAGAGAAATATCCAACGTCTTCAAAAGCAGTAGCACTGTAAGCAATAGTCGAGGAATTAGGAGACCATACGGGAAAATAGTTTTTAGCAAGGGGACCGCCCCTTACTTCAAATATGCTTCCCGTTGAAATTTCTAAAGTGTAAATAATGGAGATGCTAGCACCAGGGGTTGTATAAAGTACATTCAATCCATCAGGGGAAAGACGCACATCATTAAAACTACTTCCAGTGTTTTGAGTAATTTGTCGTTTATTTGCTCCATCGGTTTCAATACGGTAAAGCTGACTAATTCCTGATGCATCGGGCGCTTGGAAAAGCAATTCTGTACCGCTCGGAAACCACTGGACATCAGTGGCACCAGGTTGGTTTACTTTTTTAAATTGATGTGTATTAATATTGTACAAAATTACATCATTCTGCTTCGTATAAGTTAGTATTTGACTGTCCGGTGACCAACTTAAATAAACACCTAAGCCTTCACTAAATTGATCAATACTGCTAATTCCACCTTCAGATACATAGAGTACATACAGAATTTCATTTTTTCCTACAAAAGCTATTCTTGTGCTGTCGGGAGACCAAAAAGGAATTGAAAAGGATTCTCCTAAACCGTTTGTGAATTGTACATTCTCACCATTACTAGGGTTATACAGCCATATTTCATAGTCTCCCCCTACGTTGGATGTATAGGCAATTAAACCTTGATCCCCGGGAGGTGCATATGGAATGATTAAACTCATACCTGGAAAAATGATATTCGACGGTAGTAGGTTCACTTCCCTGATTAGATCAGGATAACTTAGTCCATTTGTTATTACATTAAAACGTTTAGCGATTTGAAAAAGTGTGTCCCCGGGTTGAACAACGTAGTATGGGCTACCTGGAGGGACTTTCAACAGTTGGCCCACTTGTATGATATACGGAGGATGAAGTTGGTTTTCTTCGATAATAACGGATTGTGGAACGCCGAAAAATTGAGCAATTTTATAAACGGTATCTCCTGTCCTTACACGGATGACATCAACACCGGGAGGAACGGAAAGCTGCTGACCTGCATAAATCGTGTAAGGTGCTTCCAAATTATTCGCAGCAATAAGGGACTCAACCGGCAGCTCCCATCTCCTCGCTATTTGATACAGCGTATCCCCGGGACGGACTGTGTAAAAAATTTGCATCCTTAACCCCCCCTATCATTTAAATTAAAGAAATTTACGTTTTCATCTCTACTTTCGTTTTTTACCAATACTTAACTTATCGCGAGAAGAAGTAGAAAATGCATGCCGCAAACATTTATCCGTAAAATATAAGAATGAAAAAAAGACTACCTCCCATTTTCATGAGAAATAGTCTTTTTGCTTACACTTTATTAAAGAACTGCAAGTCCGGATTTAGAATTGTACATTTTTATGCCCTATATTTTATAGCTAATCCTTTTAAGAAATTTCTAGCGTTCTGATCACCGCACTCTTTATAATTCTTATGTCCTTCTTTTCTTAAAAAAGCACTTAATTCCCCTTTTGTTATCACTACTCCTGAAGTTTCTACTATATCAAGCATATCCTCACTTGTTAATGACAGTGCAATTTTCACTTTCTTCAGAAGGAGATTATTCGCTCTTTCCTTTGTCAGTGCAGGAATTTCAGGTTGTCCTGGTTTCGGCTCTTGTTTTCCTCTTTTGAAAATAATAAAGCCGTTTAAAAATGTCTCTAACATCGCATTATCAAGTCTAATATGATTTTCATCTTCAACTGCATCAAAAATACTGTCAGCTTCATCATCGTAATCGTCAGGTGATTTTGTCAGTACCTTCAGCACTTCATCTTTTGAGAGTTCAATGCCGCCAAGTTTAAAGACTTCTACCATATCTTTATTTTTTATATCTAGCGCATATCTTAATCTGATTAATATATCATTATTATCCATCAATAAACCTCCTATAACATTACCTATTTACACAACCTCAAGTTCTTAACGAAGAAAAAAGTATTACTTAAAACTAAGTACCCATTTGTGTGTTTATAGTATTTATTCAAACCTAATAATAGCACATAACTTAATTTAAAATCGACAGCTCTATAAATGCATTCATTTCATAGCCTTATCATAACCATGTACATTTATCCTCATATGACAGCAGGAAAAAAAAGGCCTTTCCCCAATTAGTTAACTGATAAAAGACCTTTTCTAATAGATGAGTTTCGTTTGTAACAGGCTAAAACCCGATATAAATATGGGTTATTAATCCTTATTACATCATGCTACTCCAAGAACATGATGTAAAAGACGGTTTTAATTATACTTCAAGTTTTCTAAAGCTTTAACAATATGTTTTTCCAGGGCAGGGGCCAACGTTCTAGAATAGGTGGCTGTGATATGGTGATAATCACGATACACTAATACATTTCCAATAACAGGTTTACAAGTATCATCATCACAGAAATATTCCGACATATCGGCAAAAATTACATTGTCCGGTATATTCTCGGTGTTTTCCCATGGAGGAATTGCGGATAAGGCATTTTTTCTCTGTACTGTACAGTTATCCGGATTTTTTTCTACGCACAAAAGAGGGTCCTCATTCATTCTTGGATTATCACGGAGCGCAAACACCGTAGTAATTCCTTCAAACTCTTCCCACTTACTGAGGTATCCAGCCGGGATTGTATCACCACTATTGACGTTTGCTGTGGTAAATAGTAAATCGGGTGGATCGGAAAGTAAAGGTTCCATCACATCGACATTCCACTCCATACAAGATTTTGACAGCATGCCATTAAAATCGTCACTCGAAAACCTACACGCGTCTTTATTATATAAATCAATTTTCAAGTTCTGTATTTCAGACACAATTTTCAAGGCGGGAAGCCAGTGGCCAGAATGGGAGCCACCTACAAGTGCAATCGTATATTCCGGATTGTCTAATTCACCGTATGAACATTTCTCTACTCCTTTTTCAGTACGACTGCTGAAACAATCACTTTCATCGTAGAACATTGGAACATCCATTTTAGCATTAATTGGATTGGGGATTGGTTCAATATCAGGGCTTGCCTTAATGTTGTCAGAAATGGTGCGTGCACCTGGATAATCTTCAAGGATTTGTTCTACATTTGACTCTATACCAGCGTTCACCTTAATACTTTTAGAATTAAGGTTCTCACCATGAGGCTGATCCACATAAATTCCCCAAGATGTGCTTACCAAGATTACTGGGAGCATGAATGTTGCCATAATTCCAGCAAGCTTAATTTTTGATTGCTTAACACTAATTTTCCTTACTGGTGCTTCAAGAACTTTAACCGAAACAAGTGATAAAGCGAACGCGCCTAACAAAATAGCCAGCCCGCCTTGATAAGTTACCGTGTCCGTGCCAAAATACGTGTAATAGAAAATCAATATCGGCCAGTGCCATAAATAAAAGCCGTAAGAAATACTTCCTAAGTATAAAAACGGTCTGGAACCTAATAGTTTCTCTACTCCAAAACGGCTACCATTCTCCGCAGCAAGGATTACTAACATCACACCTGTAGTTGGCAATAACGCAGCATATCCAGGAAAAACATTGGATACAGGCAATAGAATACCAGTAAAACAAATGACGGCCAAACCGAACCATCCTATAACAAAACTAATAGACTTATTAAACTTCAAATATGGAATCAATAGCGCCAAAATCCCACCTAAGCTAAACTCCCACACTCGCGCAAACGTATCAAAATACGCCCAGGGCTGATTTGCTGAGGTAATATAAATTGAATACCCAAGAGAAACGGTAAAAATGATGCTTAGCACAGTCAATAAAGTCTTTCGCACAGGAAGTTTAAATATTTTCCTTGCTACAAAATAGGCCAACATAATGATTAGCGGCCATGTAACATAAAATTGACCTTGAATTGACAAAGCCCAGAAGTGCTGGAACGGACTGGCAACATTGTCTTTAGCCAGATAATCAACAGCAGTGTTCGCCAACTGCCAATTTTGATAATAAAATGCCGAAGAAAAGATTTCAGGAATGGTTTGTTTCCAAGCCGTTACCGGCAAGATTAGAATAGAAAATATGGTTGTAAACAAAAGTACTGTAAAGGCGATAGGAAATAATCTTCTAGACAACCCTAACAAATATTCAAAAAGATTGATTCTTCCTTCCCTCTCTATTTTTGACAATAAAGAAGTTGTGATTAAGTACCCGGACACAATAAAAAAAACATCTACTCCGCCTGAAACGGACCCTATCCAAATGTGATATATTGCGACTAATAACGCGGCAACAGCTCTTACCCCCTCTATTTCAGGACGAAACTTCTTTTCTGGTACTCTTAAATCAACCAACTATTACACCTCAATTTCAATTCATTCCTTTAATCAAATTCCTTTGACTTAAAAACAACAATATCTATCAAGCTTTCCATTCTAGTTAATAATTTCTAAATTTATTTAACATTACCAGAATGCAACGTTCAACTCTATTTGTCAAGTTGCCCCATTATTGTTAATTGGATTTCCCCACTCTATTTCATGACAAGTTTCAGTACTTCACCTTATAAAACACAAAAAAGGGACCTAACGTAAATTTTAAATTTACGTTAGGTCCTTAATTGGTGATATTAAGTATAAAAAATATGATTTATTTTTTCTCTACCTTTTTTAGAGTTACATCACTTCACTGTCACTTCTCATCAACATTCTTTTTCATAGTTATCAAGCAATGCACGCACTTCATCTGTTGATTTCGTGTTCATCAATTGATTTCTTAATTCACCGGCTCCACTGAATCCTTTGACATAAATTTTGAAAAAGCGATGAAGGCCTGTGATTGAACGTGGCAGTGCTTCCGCATATTGATCTTGAAGATCAAGCTGCAGTCTTAAAAGATCAAGGTATTCTTTAGTGCTATGCTCTTTTGGCTCTTTTTCAAAAGCAAAAGGATTTTTAAAAATACCTCGCCCGATCATAACGCCATCAATACCATATTGTTCAGCAAGCTGCAGCCCAGTTTGACGATCAGGAATGTCTCCATTGATTGTTAGCAGCGTATTTGGTGCGATACGGTCACGTAATTTTTTGATTTCCGGAATTAGCTCCCAATGCGCATCTACTTTGGTCATTTCCTTTCTTGTACGTAAATGAATAGAAAGGTTCGCAATATCCTGTTTTAAAATATGCGTTAGCCACTCCTCCCACTCATTTACATCGTTATAGCCAAGTCGAGTTTTCACGCTGACAGGTAGTCCTCCTGCTTTTGCTGCTTGAATAAGTTCTGCCGTAACATCTGGACGAAGAATAAGGCCACTACCTTTCCCTCTCGTTGCCACATTCGGTACAGGGCAGCCCATATTAATATCGATGCCTTTATATCCTAGCTCTGCCATGCCAATACTCATTTGACGGAAATATTCAGGATTATCTCCCCAAATATGTGCCACCATTGGCTGTTCATCTTCAGTAAAAATCAACCGGCCACGCAAACTTTTAATGCCCTCTGGATGACAATAGCTATCCGAGTTTGTAAACTCTGTAAAAAATACATCCGGTCGACCGGCTTTACTTACTACTTGCCGAAAAACAACATCTGTCACATCTTCCATTGGTGCAAGCACAAAAAATGGTCGTGGTAAATCACGCCAAAAATTATCTATCATTTCAAACTCAAATCCTCTCACTATGGATACAACTTCAAACTCTCGGTCAAAAAATATATATAACCAAGTGTTCCACTTCTTTTACACTTTTATCATGCTTAATAATTTATTAACAAACTCAAGTACATTTGGACACTTATACTTTGTGAAAAACTATTGTGAAAATCGACAATGTTTATTTTAACGGAAATTTGTCCTGAATGGTATTTTTAAAACAAAAAAGTAGATGGTATAGATTTTCTATATCAACTGCGTTTCAATTATACCAACTCCAACCACGTGATCGCTTCACAATGTGTGGAGTGTAATTGACAACATAAAAGGCTGTTGATGGGTTTATCATCATTCTTTGAAATTTTTTAAAACAAGTACTTGTTCATTACGCTTTACATAAATATTTTACAATCCAAACAACAATAAATGTGAAAGAAAAGGCCTCCCAACAGTTTAGTAAACTGATGAAAGACCTTCTCTAAAAGTGGTCATATGCAATTTTTTAAACAAATAAGTGGTCATCAATGATAGGTTGACTCCCAAAACCCTTATTTAATCAAGGATTTTTTCTCACTTATTACATCATGCCGCCCATTCCACCCATGTCAGGCATTCCGCCGCCGCCTGCATTTTTGTCTGGAATTTCTGCAACTACTGCTTCAGTAGTTAATAACATAGCTGCTACAGATGCTGCGTTTTGAAGTGCAGAACGAGTAACTTTAGTTGGATCCACGATGCCCGCTTCCATCATGTTCACCCATTCACCGTTTGCTGCGTTGAAACCGATACCGATTTCTTCGCGTTTCAAGCGGTCAACAATGATTGAACCTTCAAGACCTGCGTTGTTTGCGATTTGACGAACTGGCTCTTCAAGTGCACGAAGTACAATTTTCACGCCAGTTGCAACGTCGCCAGTTTCAGCAGCCGCTACTTCTGCTACTTTTTTGTAAACGTTCACTAGTGCAGTACCACCACCAGAAACGATTCCTTCTTCAACTGCTGCGCGAGTTGAGTTTAAAGCATCTTCAATACGAAGTTTACGCTCTTTAAGCTCAGTTTCAGTTGCTGCACCGACTTTAATCACGGCAACACCACCTGAAAGTTTAGCTAAACGCTCTTGTAATTTTTCTTTATCAAATTCAGAAGTTGTTTCTTCTAATTGAGCACGGATTTGGCTTACACGACCCGTGATTTTTTCTGGATGACCAGCACCTTCAACAATAGTGGTGTTGTCTTTTGTTACAACCACTTTCACTGCACGGCCTAGTTGTGAGATATTAGCAGTCTTTAACTCTAAACCAAGTTCTTCTGTGATAACTTCAGCACCTGTTAGAACAGCGATATCTTCAAGCATTGCTTTACGACGGTCACCGAATCCAGGAGCTTTAACTGCTACCGCGTTAAATGTTCCACGTAATTTGTTTACAACTAATGTCGCTAACGCTTCGCCTTCAACGTCTTCAGCGATGATGATCAATGGTTTGCCTTCTTGTACCACTTGCTCTAGTACTGGAAGGATTTCTTGAATGCTTGTAATTTTTTTGTCTGTGATTAAGATATATGGATTTTCTAAAACAGCTTCCATTTTTTCTGAATCAGTAACCATGTAAGGAGATGCGTATCCACGATCGAATTGCATTCCTTCAACTACATCAAGTTCAGTTGTAAAGCCTTTTGATTCTTCAATCGTGATAACTCCGTCGTTTCCAACGCGCTCCATCGCTTCAGCAATCAATTGGCCTACTTCTTCATCGCCAGAAGAAATCGATGCTACTTGTGCAATTGATTCTTTGCCTTCGATTTCTTTTGAAATTTCTTTAAGTCCAGTAATTGCTGCTGCAACCGCTTTTTCGATTCCTTTACGGATTCCGACTGGGTTTGCGCCAGCTGTTACGTTTTTTAAACCTTCACGAATCATTGCTTGCGCAAGAACCGTTGCAGTTGTTGTTCCGTCACCAGCGATATCATTCGTTTTAGAGGCAACTTCAGCTACTAGCTTAGCACCCATGTTTTCAAATGCATCTTCTAGCTCGATTTCTTTAGCAATCGTTACACCATCATTTGTAATAAGTGGTGAACCGAATTTTTTCTCAAGAACAACGTTACGTCCTTTTGGTCCAAGCGTTACTTTAACAGCGTCCGCTAATTTATCTACACCACGAAGCATTGCGCTACGTGCGTCTTCGCTAAATTTAATTTCTTTTGCCATTTTTGTAATCCTCCTAATGAGTTAAATGAAGTTATTAATATTAGCCAATAATAGCTAAAATATCGCTTTCGCGTAAAATTAAAAATTCGTTACCTTCAAATTTCACTTCAGTACCTGAGTATTTAGAGAAGATGATTTTGTCTCCCGCTTTCACATCTAGCTCTACACGCGCGCCGTTTTCAAGTACACGACCAGTCCCAACAGCAATTACTTTCCCTTCCTGTGGCTTCTCTTTAGCAGAGTCTGGAATGACAATGCCGAATGCTGATTTTTCTTCAGACTCGACTAATTCAATTACGATACGATCGCCTAATGGTTTTAACAAGTGAAAACAACCTCCCTGAAATGGTAGTAAATTAATTTATTAGCACTCTCAGTCTATGAGTGCTAACACAGTTCTTATATTAATGAATCGTCTCCACTTTTGCAAGTAGGAACATCGAAATTTCTGTATTCTTTGCGAGCCGCATTAAAAAACAATACAATAAGAAAAGAACATCTTTTGATGAAAGGACTTTATTTGTGAAAAAATACAATACAGCGTTTTATTTAATCTTAATTTATGTAATCATGCAATTGTCAGGAATAGTGTTTGCACCTCTTATCTTTGACTTATTAATGAAACAAGACGGAATGGAAATACAACAAGCTAAACTTATGGCAAGTGGTTGGTGGGTATTCATAAGCATGGCTGTGGCAACTCTAATAAGTGTTTTCATTATCCGAAAAAACAAATCTTTTTTAAACAATTTAAAAGGCAAGCAAAGTTCAATTGGTGCTTCGATTGGTTGGGGTGTTGTCGGATTTTTCATGGTGTTGTTTGGTCAAGCACTTGCAGCATTTATTGAAAATGCACTTGGTATAGATCCTGGTTCTGAAAATACAGCTGCTTTTATTAAAATTGCAGATGCCGCACCTGTCGCTATATTATCAATTGCGATATTTGCTCCTATTCTAGAGGAACTAATTTTTAGACGCGTAATTTTTGGATCACTTGTCCAAAAGACCAACTTCTTTATTGCGGGGGCTGTTAGTGCGATTGTCTTTGCTATTATCCATTTTGACTTTACCCATATCCTACTGTATGCAGTATCAGGATTCATATTCGCTTTCTTGTATTACAAAACAAGACGTATTATGACTTCAATTATTTCACACATGTTATTAAATGGATTTGTCGTATTGGTCCAATTAAATGCAGATAATATTGAACGTTATCAAAAATATTTAGAAACTTTATCTAACTCACAATAAAATGTTTGACGAAATTGAACACCAGTTTCAAAATATAAGAATTTCTCCCGATGTAGTAATCATTGGGAGATTTTTTTATTGTTTATAAATTTATTGTCAGTCAATTAATATGTCCTCCCTCAACCTTTTACAACACTTGCTTGCTATACAAAAAAAGCCCTCCACCGTTTAATCCAGTGGAAAGCTTTCATTATGTTACTTCTTCATGTTATCGATGAGCGCTTGTTGTTCTTCACGTTGACGCCTTTGTTCTGATTTCAAATACTTTTTATAGCCAATTCGGGAAACCATGACACTAATCTCATACAATATGAATAACGGCAAAGTTACTAACAAATGCGAGAAAATGTCTGGTGGTGTGATAAAGGCTGCAATGACAAATAATACGAAGTATGCATACTTTCTTACTTTCACCATCATCATGGGTGTAACCATTCCAAGACGTGTTAAGAATAACAACACGATTGGTAATTGAAAAATAATCCCGAAAGGTACTGTGATTTGAAATAAGAAAGTAAAATACTCATTTATCCCAATAACTTGGTTAATATCTAAATCTGTTGATAATAGTATCATGAAATTAATGACATAAGGAAATAACACTTTGTAGGAAAAGAGAATACCACCTACAAATAAGAAAAACGTAAATGGAATATAACTAAGTGTCGCTTTGCGTTCTGTTTCGTGTAATCCCGGGCTAACAAAGCTCCATAATTGATACAAGATGACGGGTGATGTAATCACCATCGCGATAAACATGATAACTTTTAAATAAATCATAATTGGATCGGTAATGGTGAATGCGTTTAACGTTAATGATTTTGCTTCTTCACTATACTGTAAAAAGTGTATTAAAGGCTTGGCTAAAAAAAAGCTTCCAAGCACTGCAATAACAAAGAAAACGACGGTAATCATCAGTCGTTTTCTTATTTCATCTATGTGTTCAATGAGTGTTAAATCTTTTTCATTCATTGGATTGGTCATCCTAACTTACTTCAGTTCATCATTTTGAACGTCTTTTTTCTTTTTATCAACTGAATCGTCATCATCTACTAACCCTTTTGTTGCATTTTTAAACTCACGTAAAGAAGAACCAAAAGCTTTACCAAGTTCAGGTAACTTTTTAGGACCAAACACAAGTAACGCGACAACACCGATAATAATAAAACTTAATGGACCTGGCATTGAAAATACCTCCTTATAGTGTGATTTAAGTTTAACGTATTTAGCATCTGTACGCTATTGCTTCTATGAACGAAGTGTGAACGTTTCTTCGTCTTTTTTTATGCTGTAGATTAGAGTTTGTAATTCGACAGACAGATCAATTGTGTGAATACGAATTGAATCAGGTACAGTCAATCTAACCGGAGTGAAATTGAGAATTCCTTTAACCGACGTTTTTATTAGACGGTCTGTTACTTCTTGAGCCGCACGAGATGGAACTGTTAAGATTACGAGTTCAATCCCATATTGTTGTATTTTTTCTTCTAACTTAGTTGGCTCAAAAACGGGGATATTACTCATCATCGTCCCATCTTCCGTTGCACTCGTATCAAAAGCCACAACAATTCGGGTGTTATGATTTTTGTGGAAATTATATTTTAGAAAAGCTGTACCTAAACTGCCTACACCAATTAATGCGACATTCGTCTCTTCGTCTTGGTCGAGCGTTTGACGGAAAAACTCAAGCAAGTGTTGGACTTCGTAGCCATAGCCTTTTTTACCTAATGCACCAAAATGCGAAAAATCACGACGAATTGTAGCAGAATCAATTTTCATCGCTTCACTAAGTTCTTGTGAAGAAACACGTTTCTTACCCGCGTTTGAGAAGTTTTGGATGAAACGATAATAAAGAGGTAATCTTTTTGATGTAGCTTGTGGAATTTTAAGCGGTTCTTGTTTCATGTTGTTCCTCCTGCACTCAAGCGAAATCGCTTTCATCTTACATTACTACGTGAGAGAAGTAAAGTTCAGTCGTTGCACGAGTCACGAGCATCCTTTACACTAAGTGAGAACTGAGGTGGAATATATGATTGTATTACAAGTGAATCAATTACATAAATCGTTTGGCATCGATGAAATCTTAAGTGGGGCCAAACTAGAAATAAATCATCGCGACCGTGTGGCTCTCGTTGGTCGAAACGGAGCTGGGAAGTCTACACTCCTTAAAATTATTGCAGGTGAAATGTCTTATGATTCTGGAGATATTATCATTCCAAAAGATACTAAAGTTGGCTATATGGAGCAACATGCTGGCATCGATTCAGATTTGTCGATTTGGGATGAGATGATGACCATTTTTGAGTATCACCATGTGGCTGAACTAAAATTACGCTCATTAGAACTTCAAATGGCAGATCCTACCGTATATGATGATGCGGATTCCTATGCACGCATCATGTCTGACTACGACTTATTACAAGTTGCCTTTAAGGACTCCGGTGGTTACCAATACGAAGCTGATACACGTGCTGTCTTACACGGGATGCAATTCTTCCCCGAAGAATACGATAAACCGATACAGTCGTTATCTGGTGGTCAAAAAACACGTTTGGCATTAGCCAAATTATTATTAACTAAACCAGATCTCCTCATTCTTGATGAACCGACTAACCATTTAGATATCGACACACTCAGTTGGTTAGAGCGTTATCTGCAAGGTTACCCTGGTGCCATATTAATCGTTTCTCATGACCGGTATTTCCTTGATCAAGTTGTGAACTTTGTTTACGAAGTATCTCGTCATAAAGTGAAACGCTTTGTGGGAAATTATAGCAAGTACTTGGATGAAAAGGCAAAAACGTATGAACGGGATATGAAAACTTTTGACCGTCAGCAAGCAGAAAAAGAGAAACTTGAAGATTTTGTACAACGTAATTTAGCGCGTGCTTCTACAACTAAAATGGCTCAGTCTCGTCGAAAAGTTTTGGAGAAAACGGACTGGATGGGTTCACCGAATGGTGATGAAAAATCTGCAAACTTTGGTTTTTCTATTGATCGCCAAAGTGGCAACGACGTATTAAAATTAGAAGAATTAACGGTAGGTTATTCTGGTAAGCCGGTGTCCAAAGATGTAGATCTTCGGATTTTTCGTGAAGACCGAATTGCTTTAGTCGGACCAAATGGTGTAGGGAAATCTACATTACTCAAAACAGTTGTTAAAGATATTCCCCCTATTGCTGGATCAATTCATTACGGGACCAATGTTCAATTTGGTTACTATGATCAACAACAAGCTAAACTAACAGGTAATCGGTCCGTATTAAAGGAATTATGGGATGATTGGCCATTGATGAACGAAAAAGATGTTCGTAATGTTTTGGGTCGTTTCCTATTCAGTGGTGATGATGTGACCAAAACAATTTCCTCTTTATCGGGTGGCGAAAAAGCCAGAGTCGCTTTAGCTAAACTCATGATGTTAAAAGCAAACACTCTTATTCTCGATGAACCGACTAACCACTTAGATCTTGATAGTAAAGAAGTGCTCGAAAACGCATTAATTGATTACCCAGGAACTATACTTTTCGTCTCACATGATCGCTATTTTATTAACAGGATTGCTACTAAAGTCATTGAGTTATCAGGTGACGGGGCATTTGAATATTTAGGTGATTATGATTACTACGTGGAAAAGAAAAAAGAACTAGAAGAAATTCGTTTAGAACAAGCGGGTCCTCAAGAAGTAGGAGCTGCGACCACGAAGCAATCCACTTCGACCATTGATAAAGAGGCGAAAAAAAGGGAACGACAAATTTCAAGACGCTTAGAAGAATTAGAAGCTCAATTACAAACAATTGAAGTTAGCATTAGTGCTGTTGAGGAGAAATTGTGTGATCCAGCCATTTTCCAAGACCATGAGCAACTATTAATTCTTCAAAAAGAGCTTGAAGCTTTTAAAGAGGAACAAGAAGTGTTAATGATGGAATGGATGGAATTAGAAGAAGAATTAGAAATATTATAAATAATAGCGCATGTTTCAACATGCGCTATTTTCTTGCAATTCTTTGCCCATATATATAGGTCAAGTACAAATTTCGACATTTTTCTTTCCACATATTTATTCACAAACAAAAGCTTGATATATCAATCTATCAACAGACTTATCCACACTATCCACAGGTGATTTTTTTTTTATCTACAATTCAATATGAATAACCTACCACTATATATTGAATTCAACTAACTTATGCACAGGTTATCCACAAATTGTGCATAAGTACAGATGTTCTCTATTGACAGCGCCTTGTATTTTTGTTAAAAAAGAATCGATTCTCTTCAATGAGAGAATCGATTCTTGTTAATTCCAGTCGAATAAAGGCATACCTGGTTTTCCGTTCATGGACATCGAGCTTTTATGTCCTTTTTCGAACATAACTGAACCCGCTGCTGCAATCATCGCAGCATTATCTGTACATAAAAACAGAGGAGGGACAGTAAATGTGATGCCTTCTTTAGAAAAGGTATCTTTTAACGATTTTCGTAATCCTTTGTTTGCAGAAACACCGCCTGCAGCAATCACATGTTTCACCTTAAATTCTCTAGCAGCGCGTAATGTTTTACCAGTGAGTACTTCTACCACACTTGCTTGGAAACCTGCAGCTACGGCTTGTGGATTAACCACTTCTCCTCGCTGCTCGGCATTATGCATATAATTTATTACTGAGGATTTAAGTCCACTAAAGCTAAAGTCATAGGAGTCTTGTTCTAACCAAATCCGCGGAAATACAAGTGCTTCTCCGCCTTCATGTGCCAGTCGGTCAATATGAGGTCCACCTGGATAGGGTAGTTTTAATACTCTAGCTACTTTGTCATACGCCTCTCCTGCCGCGTCATCACGTGTTTCTCCAATTAACTCAAATGAACCATGATTTCGCATCAAGACAATTTCCGTGTGTCCACCTGAAACAACAAGAGCTAGTAAAGGGAATTGCATCGGTTCTACTAACTGGTTCGCGTAAATATGTCCTGCTATATGATGAACGCCAACAAGAGGCAATCCATTAGCGAACGCAAATGCCTTCGCTGCGTTAATACCTATTAATAGTGCCCCTACAAGCCCTGGACCCTCTGTAACTGCAACTGCATCTATGTCACTTGGTTGCATGTTTGCTTGCTTGAGTGCTTCTTCAATGACAATGGTCACTTGCTCTACATGATGACGAGAAGCGATTTCAGGAACGACTCCACCGAAGCGTTTATGACTTTCAATTTGTGATGCTACAACATTGGATACAATTTCTCTTCCGTTACGGACGATGGATGCAGCAGTCTCATCACAACTCGTCTCAATACCTAATATGATTTGATCTTTCATCATTTAAATTTCACCCACATTACCAGGGCATTCTCTTGGTTATCAGTATAATAACCTTTTCGAATACCACCATTTTGAAAATCTAATTTACGATACAAATTTTGTGCAACCGTATTACTGACTCGTGCTTCTAATGTCATCAGAACAACTCCAGACTCTTTAGAAACTCGGATTGCCTCACGCATAAGTCCTTCTCCAATCCCTTGGCCCTTAAGTTGTTCAGTCACTGCTACATTAGTAATATGACTTTCATCTACCACTATCCACATTCCACAGAAACCTACAATTTTTCCTTCACTATTTTCAGCGACAACATAATAAGCATGCAAGTTAGTTGTCATTTCTTGAACAAATGCATCTCGTGTCCATGGTAGACTAAATGCTTCTTGTTCAATCTTTAAGACTCCATCAATATCTGCTTCCGTCATTTTACGGTAAGTAATCATATCATCCATTTGTTTCTCCAGCCTTTTGTTCTGCACGCCAATTCGTTTCAGCTTCGGTAATTCGTTTATAATCGGGTACAAAGTGATGCGTTTCTTCTATTGAAGGTAGTGGTGTCTTCAATGCTTGCTCAATCACAATTGAAGCTTTTGGTAAATCTAAATGAAACGGTGCGCGAATAGCACGTTTACCTAGAACTTGTTGTATTGTGTCCCAATGAATTGAAACATCTCTCCCAACAAACAATATATCTTCTTCTATAGCTGCCAACTTTTCTAAAACAGTCTCCAGGGAATAGTGACCATCTGCTAAGTAAGATTCTAAATCATTTGTATAAATCGCTGAAAATACATTCTGACGGCGAGCATCCATAATAGGGCAAATAAGTCCTTTGAATAGCGTTCCATTCCCTGCAAGGGTTTGAAGACTTGATACCCCCACTAATGGAATCTTTAGTGTCCAAGCCAGAGTTTTAGCAATAGTCACACCAATTCGAACACCTGTGTATGAGCCAGGGCCTTCAGCTACTGCTATTGCATCAATTTCATTCGGTTTTATATTTGCTTGGTTTAAAACTTCTTCAACAGCTGGCATTGCCCCTACAGAGTGTGTTACTTTTACCGAGCTTGTCCATTCAACCAATAGCTGATCATCTTTAACAATCGCGATTGATAATGGCATATTCGATGTATCAATTCCTAACCAAATCATTCAAATAGCTCCTTACATAATCGCTCATAACGTTCACCCTTTGGGGTAACTTCAAAACGTCTAGCAAATTCATCTTCGTAGAATACTTCAATTTGTAATCGATCATTTGGCAAATCATATTCAATCAATTTTGCCCACTCAATTACAGTTACCGCATCTCCATAAAAAAGTTCATCCCATCCTAAATCCTCTTCACTGCCTGCAAGACGATATACATCTAAATGATTGAATGGCAATCTACCTTCATATTGTTTCAATATCGTAAAGGTCGGGCTATTCACATTACGTTCTATCCCTAAACCTTTTGCAAAGCTTTTTGTAAAAGTTGTCTTTCCTGCACCAAGATCTCCTTCTAGCGTAATAACATCTTGTGCTTGAACAAGCGAGCCTAATCGCTGCCCAAATTGTTCAGTTTCTTCAAGAGATGATACTTGTTTAATATATGTCATATAATGATTACCTCACACATGTTTTCTCTAGTGTACCGAATTCATAACAATTCTTCACTTTATTTGCACAAAAAAACCCACATAGAAAGTTTCCTTTCATTGCGGATTGATAATTTAGATAAATGGCGGTCCCGACCGGGATCGAACCGGCGATCTCCTGCGTGACAGGCAGGCATGTTAACCGCTACACCACGGGACCACATGTTATTTAACGACAAGATTTATTATATCATTGAAAATAATAATAAACAATAGTAATTTGAAAAATAGTTTTAAGATTTTATAATATGAGTTTTAGTGTAGTAATTAGGTTGCGGATTTGGTGGGTATTAACGAAGTAATGATAACTGAAACCATCTTTCTTACTAGTATACCTATCACTAATTTATAGTTTCCTATTATTTGCACAGACCAAATATACTAACTACCTCTTGCCCTTTCTCCAAAAGATAATTGACACAATAAGCAATACAATGAAAATTAAAGCTATGAATGTCCATATATTTTCGTCTCCATTGAAATAATAAGCAGCCGAGAGAAAAGTTAGAAAAGTGAGAAGTATTGATATCCAAGACCTGTTAAAAAAACCATACAAAAACGAAATAAATGAACCTACAAATGAAATTTGCCACATGAAAATAATCCAATTAAATGTTTCTATTATTTTCACCCCTATACATCTTATTATCTACATCAGCTTAAAATTCCTTAACGCTTTGTTAAGGAATGTCCAATACAAATGTTATGTAGGATGTATGCATTGCATGGAAGATTAAGAGAAATATGCTACAGCAAATAGAGGTGTCACTTCATCAATTCTACTAATTCATATACAGATCGAATTCACGGAGTAATTAGCAAGTATTTCAAGAGATTGAGGGATTATCTTTCACTAAACAAAAAGAAATATATTCTGAGCCATTTTGAAAAGTAAATGGAGAAAGTTGTTGAATTTCGACATTTCCCGGGAAATATGTCGAAACTTACGAATTTAGAGGATTTGGTTTTTGAAAGTTACTTTCATTGAGAATTATTTATTCCTAAAACTGGGAAGCAAACTTGGGAATACCACTCCGATAAATCGAGAATTTCATTCATACCTTCACACAAAGTAATATGCCATGTAGCGACAACTAAATGGATCTTTAATTAAGAGTTTCCATTTCGCAAAAGACTGAAAGCTATCCGGTAATCTTAAACGATTTGCATGGAGCAGTTAAAGAAAGAAAATTGGCTTCCAATAGTCAATTTGGTTCAAGAGACGGTTTTTCATATCAGAAAGTGTTGGTATTCATAGGAAGGAGACTTGTTAGTCAAGACAACTGTTGTATAAATCTAATGATTTTCGTCACTTCCCAGGTCTTCCCGCAAGCTATATGCTCCAAGTCTCATTTCTCGCTCATCTTCTATTAACACTCAAAATAAATCATGCAAAAAACCGATACCAGCCCTGTCAGACAGGGAAACCTTAAAGTTTACTTAAAAAGTTAACTTTCGTGTGTGGATGATTGATTTTCCTACCTTATTTAGTAGTTGATAAAGATTTAATCGGCTTGGATAGGGTTTTATTCGGCTTCGGGAAGGTTTTATTCCGCTTCACCAGAGATTTAATCGGCTTCGTGACTCGTTTAATCGGCTAGAACCGGTTTTTATTCCGCTTCGCCCAATTTTATCCATTTAACATCTTCTCAAGGGACCAATCCAGGAGGAATAACTGGTTGATTTTCGCTACGCTGCTTATTAGGGAACGAAAACATCAGAAAGTGTTGGTTTCATAGTCAAGGTGACTTGTTAGTTGAGAAAATAGGTAAATACATCTAATGAATTTTCGTCACAACGTAGGTTATTCCGTTTGCTATATGCTCCAGGTTTCAATCCTTATCTCCCTGAACTTCTTGTTTAACCCGTTTCTCGCTCATCTTCTATTAACACTCGAAATAAACCACACAAAAAAACCGATACCCTTTTACAGGTAACGGTTTCTTATTTGCCTAGCGACGTCCTACTCTCACAGGGGGAGACCCCCAACTACCATCGGCGCTAAAGAGCTTAACTTCCGTGTTCGGGATGGGAACGGGTGTGACCTCTTTGCCATTATCACTAGACTAATGAGTGCTTGTTCACTCAAAACTGGATAAACGAGCCATTGAAAGCTATTCAATCTTTATTTGGTTAAGTCCTCGATCGATTAGTATTCGTCAGCTGCACACGTCGCCGTGCTTCCACCTCGAACCTATCTACCTCATCGTCTTTGAGGGATCTTACTTGCTTGCGCAATGGGAAATCTCATCTCGAGGGGGGCTTCATGCTTAGATGCTTTCAGCACTTATCCCGTCCACACATAGCTACCCAGCGATGCTCTTGGCAGAACAACTGGTACACCAGCGGTGTGTCCATCCCGGTCCTCTCGTACTAAGGACAGCTCCTCTCAAATTTCCTACGCCCACGACGGATAGGGACCGAACTGTCTCACGACGTTCTGAACCCAGCTCGCGTACCGCTTTAATGGGCGAACAGCCCAACCCTTGGGACCGACTACAGCCCCAGGATGCGATGAGCCGACATCGAGGTGCCAAACCTCCCCGTCGATGTGGACTCTTGGGGGAGATAAGCCTGTTATCCCCGGGGTAGCTTTTATCCGTTGAGCGATGGCCCTTCCATGCGGAACCACCGGATCACTAAGCCCGTCTTTCGACCCTGCTCGACTTGTAGGTCTCGCAGTCAAGCTCCCTTATGCCTTTACACTCTACGAATGATTTCCAACCATTCTGAGGGAACCTTTGGGCGCCTCCGTTACACTTTAGGAGGCGACCGCCCCAGTCAAACTGCCCGCCTGACACTGTCTCCTGCCCCGATAAGGGGCAAGGGTTAGAAGTTCAACACAACCAGGGTAGTATCCCACTGACGCCTCCTCCGAAGCTGGCGCTCCGGAATCTCAGGCTCCTACCTATCCTGTACAAGTTGTGCCAAAATTCAATATCAGGCTACAGTAAAGCTCCACGGGGTCTTTCCGTCCTGTCGCGGGTAACCTGCATCTTCACAGGTACTATAATTTCACCGAGTCTCTCGTTGAGACAGTGCCCAGATCGTTACGCCTTTCGTGCGGGTCGGAACTTACCCGACAAGGAATTTCGCTACCTTAGGACCGTTATAGTTACGGCCGCCGTTTACTGGGGCTTCAATTCGCACCTTCGCTTGCGCTAAGCACTCCTCTTAACCTTCCAGCACCGGGCAGGCGTCAGCCCCTATACGTCACCTTACGGTTTTGCAGAGACCTGTGTTTTTGCTAAACAGTCGCCTGGGCCTATTCACTGCGGCTCTCTCAGGCTTTAACACCCTAATAGAGCACCCCTTCTCCCGAAGTTACGGGGTCATTTTGCCGAGTTCCTTAACGAGAGTTCTCTCGCTCACCTTAGGATTCTCTCCTCGACTACCTGTGTCGGTTTGCGGTACGGGCACCTTCCACCTCGTTAGAGGCTTTTCTTGGCAGTGTGAAATCAGGAACTCAGACCTTACGGTCCTTGTCATTACAGCTCAACGTTATAGGAACGGGATTTGCCTCATTCCACGCCTCACTGCTTGAACGCGCATAACCAACAGCGCGCTTACCCTATCCTTCTGCGTCCCCCCATTACTCAAACGGTGGAGTGGTGGTACAGGAATATCAACCTGTTGTCCATCGTCTACGCCTATCGGCCTCGACTTAGGTCCCGACTAACCCTGAGCGGACGAGCCTACCTCAGGAAACCTTAGTCATTCGGTGGACGGGATTCTCACCCGTCTTTCGTTACTCATACCGGCATTCTCACTTCTAAGCGCTCCACCAGTCCTTCCGGTCTAGCTTCAACGCCCTTAGAACGCTCTCCTACCATTGACACCTAAGTGTCAATCCACAGCTTCGGTGAATTGTTTAGCCCCGATACATTTTCGGCGCAGCGTCACTCGACCAGTGAGCTATTACGCACTCTTTAAATGATGGCTGCTTCTAAGCCAACATCCTGGTTGTCTAAGCAACGCCACATCCTTTTCCACTTAACAATTACTTTGGGACCTTAGCTGGTGGTCTGGGCTGTTTCCCTCTTGACTACGGATCTTATCACTCGCAGTCTGACTCCCAATTATAAATCTCTGGCATTCGGAGTTTGTCTGAATTCGGTAACCCGGGATGGGCCCCTAGTCCAAACAGTGCTCTACCTCCAGGATTCTAAAATTGAGGCTAGCCCTAAAGCTATTTCGGAGAGAACCAGCTATCTCCAGGTTCGATTGGAATTTCTCCGCTACCCACACCTCATCCCCGCACTTTTCAACGTGCGTGGGTTCGGGCCTCCAGTAAGTGTTACCTTACCTTCACCCTGGACATGGGTAGATCACCTGGTTTCGGGTCTACAACTACATACTCTATCGCCCTATTCAGACTCGCTTTCGCTGCGGCTCCGCCTTATCAGCTTAACCTTGCATGTAATCGTAACTCGCCGGTTCATTCTACAAAAGGCACGCTATCACCCATTAACGGGCTCTAACTACTTGTAGGCACACGGTTTCAGGATCTATTTCACTCCCCTTCCGGGGTGCTTTTCACCTTTCCCTCACGGTACTGGTTCACTATCGGTCACTAGGGAGTATTTAGCCTTGGGAGATGGTCCTCCCAGATTCCGACGGAATTTCACGTGTTCCGCCGTACTCAGGATCCACTCAGGAGAGAACGAAATTTCGACTACAGGGCTTTTACCTGCTATGGCGGACCTTTCCAGATCGCTTCGTCTACCTCGTTCCTTTGTAACTCCGTATTGAGTGTCCTACAACCCCAAGAAGCAAGCTTCTTGGTTTGGGCTCTTCCCGTTTCGCTCGCCGCTACTCAGGGAATCGATATTTCTTTCTCTTCCTCCAGGTACTTAGATGTTTCAGTTCCCTGGGTGTGCCACGGATACGCTATGTATTCACGTAAACGTACTGTTCGATTAAAAACAGTGGGTTTCCCCATTCGGAAATCTCCGGATCAAAGCTTACTT